>JBGTNM010000327.1:0-36399 GCA_041743025.1 Microcystaceae cyanobacterium | reverse complement strand
CTTTAGTCAAGCTAAATCCTACTTTGCGGAGGAGTTATAGATGCGCGATGCAATTACCGTCTGCGATTTAGGCAAGCAATTTGTGCGTCACCAGTCCAAGAAACCCTCAACGCTACAGGAGGCGGTATTGCAGGGTTTTCGTGGGATGAAACGCTCGGATCGCTTTTGGGCTTTACAAAATGTCAGTTTTACAATTGCGCCTGGACGAATGGTGGGTTTGATCGGTCGTAATGGTTCTGGCAAGTCAACGCTGTTGCGGCTAATAGGCGGGATTGGCCGTCCTGATTGCGGAAGCATTAAAGTTCGCGGCAGCGTGAGGGGACTCTTAGATCTGGGGGTTGGCTTACATCCAGACTTAACAGGACGGGAAAATATTTTTGTCAATGGTGTGATTGCGGGTCTGACTCGGCGTGGGGTTCAGCGACAGTTTGAGGCAATTGTGGCATTTGCAGAACTCGCGCCTTTTATTGACAATCCCTTAAGAACTTACAGTACCGGCATGCGGATGCGCTTGGGCTTTGCGATCGCCGTCCACACCTCACCCGATGTTCTACTGATTGACGAAGTACTAGCTGTCGGCGATCTCGCGTTTCAGCGTAAGTGCTTAGATCGGATCGCTCAGTTTAAAGCAGAAGGTTGTACGATTCTCTTTGTTTCCCACGATGAAACTCAGATTAAGCAGCTTTGTGACGAAGTTGTCTATCTTCGCCAAGGACAGTTGGTCGCTTGGGGCCAAACAAAAGTTGTTGTCGGTCAGTATCTAGCCGACAATCGGCAAGAAACCCACAGGCGTACCCCCAGTGAGCATTCTATTGTCCAAACTGCAATGGGAACTCAGTTGAAGGTTAACGAAAACCGTTTTGGTTCGTTAGAAATGGAAATTATTAACGTGCGGCTGTTGGACGAAAAGGGAGTCCCCATTAGCGAATTGCCAAGCGGCGATCCTCTGACGATTGAAATAGAATATATCGCCCCTCAACCGATGCCTTCCCCTGTTATTGGCGTTGTGATCGAGCGAGAAGATGGACTCACTTGCTACGATACCACCACCCTAGCTTCAGGACAAATCCTGCCCACTTTGCAGGGTCAAGGAAAAATTGTTTTGCACCTCAAACGGCTCGATTTGAATAGTGGACAATACTACATTAGTGCGGGTATCTATCAATCTAATGGAGACTTTGCTTACGATTATCACTGGCAAGTTTACCCACTGCTCATTCATGCCTCTCACTTATATGATAAAGGCGTTCTTCAAGTTCCTCATGTCTGGCAATTTTATCATGCTTACCATCCAGAACAAATATTGATAGAAACGGAGTAAGATTGGGGGCAATATTGTTAATTGCTATATGAGTAAAACAAATTAAGTGAGCAAACAATAATTAACATGAAGCATTTAATTATTTGCAGTGAATACCCCCCTGTTCCCATTGCTCCCGGTGGCATTGGAACTTACGTCCTTCATCTAGCTCAACTTCTAGCCGAAGCAGGCGAAACAGTACATATCATCTCTCAACTTTGGCAAGGCGCTCCCCTCAAAATCGAACAAAAATGTCAAGGAAACCTGACGATTCATCGCGTTCCTTCCCTCGAAAAAAAAGCTATTTGGCATGACAATACTGCTTCAAAAAAAAGAGCCAGAGAATTAGAAGGATTACTGCAATCTCCCTTTCCCCCTCAGTGTTTTTCTTGGCAAGCAAGCCTGCTCGCTGAAGAACTCGTTGAACAAGAAGATATTGACATTATTGAATCTCAAGAATATCAGTCTCCTCTCTATTATTTCCAGTTGCGACGTGCCTTGGGATTGGGCCCTAAAAAATATCCCCCTTGTCTGGTTCACCTCCATTCCCCGACAGAATTTATTGCATTACACAATCAATGGGACATCAATTATACTTTTTTTCAAACGCCTAAACGTCTGGAAGCCTATAGCATTGCCGCGGCCGATGCCTTGCTTTGTCCGAGTCAATTTTTTGCCCGTCAAGCCGAAGCGCGTTACGCGCTAAAATCGGATAGCATTAAAACCATTCCTCTGCCAATCGGAGATAATCCCTTCCTAGAAAGAGACAGAGAAACTTGGGAAAACGGGACAATTTGTTATGTTGGGCGTTTAGAAGAACGCAAAGGAATCATAGAATGGATTGATGCGGCGGTTGCCGTTGCCCTTAAATATCCTAACGCTCAATTTGAGTTTATCGGTGCTAACTGCCTCGGCAGCGATCGCGTCAATGGCGATGAATTTCTCAAACAGCGAATTCCAGCCGATTTAAGCACCAGATTTCACTTTCGTGGCAAACAAGAGCGATCGCACCTGCCGCAGTTTTTGCAACAAGCTCGTATCGCCGTTGTTCCTTCGCGCTGGGAAAATTTTCCCAATACTTGCGTCGAAGCCATGTGTTCGGGCCTACCCGTTATCGCCTCCCGCCAAGGTGGGATGGTGGAAATGATTGAAGACAATCAAACGGGTTGGTTAGCCAAAGAATCAGGAAGCGAGGGACTCTCAGAAGCCCTCGAACGGGCACTACAAACACCGCCTAGCCAACTCAATGACATGGGACACCGTGCGTCTTTGTCGATTCGGCAGTTGTGTGACAATCAGAAAATTGTTGACGAACAAATCGCCTTTCGGCAAGAAATCGTCAATCGCGGTGCTCAACAATCCTTGTCCTTGCCAGCCAATTTACCCTGGATTGAGAATTCGCTAGCTGTCCCACCCGTGCGACAAGTGCTTCTCGATTCGTCTGAACAAGGAATCGCTGTTGTCATCGCCTGCTTTCGAGACACACACCTTTTAGACAAGTGCTGGCAAAGTCTACAATGCCAAACCCAAAAGCCGGTTGCCGTCATTGTTATTGGCAAAAAGTTAACCGCTCTCTCTATTTCGGCAGTGTTGGCGCAAGAAACACAATGGCTCGCTATTGAACAAGCTGATGAAGACCTTGTTGCCGCCCAAAATAAGGCAATTAAAGCCGTTCTTAGCTCTGGCTGCCAGCCTCTGGGTTTTGCCTTTCTCGATGCAGGCGATCGCTTAGAAGCTGACTTTATCGCTCGTTGCGAATCTGTCTTGCACCACTGCCCAGAAGTTGGCTTAATTTCTTGTTGGGCGCAATATTTGGGCAGTGCAGATAGATTTTGGATCAAACCTTGTCCTAGCTTTCCCTACCAATGGTTTTCTAATGAGGTCGCGCCGTTTAGTGTAGTGCGATCGCAGGCACTCTATCAAGCGGGTTACTTTCGAGTAGGAATGGCTGAGGGCTTTGAGTTTTGGGATCTGGCTAATGCTGTGATGGCATCGGGATGGATGGCCGTCACCTTACCTGAAATTTTAGGTACGAGCCTGCGTTTGTGGCAAATGTCCCGCCTGAGAGCGTCTCATATTGAGTCTGTCGCTTACCGAAAAATACTGGACAGATTTCCTGATTTAGTCGAGCGAGATGCCGCCGACCTAATTTTGATTGCCCGTTCCGATAAAATTTGGTCGAGGCAACCGTTACTTCTTTTTGGGGAAGGCAGCTTGTACAGACTCAAAATTATTCTCCGCTATTCTCAGGGTATTATTTGGTATTTATTAGCAAAATTAGGCAATACAAGCTGGGAGGTTTTAGGCAAAATAAAACGAAAAGTTGAGCAAAAGTTCAGCAAAATCCGTAAATAAATGTTTAAGTATCATTATTAACACCTTATCTAATTCTCTCAATCAAGCCTAAAAATCCTGTAAATCCTGTAAATCCTGATGAGTATTTTGATTTCCGTTGTCATCTGTACCCACAATCGATCGCAGTATTTGAAAAAAGCCCTTCAAAGCTTGATCGACCAACAATTCCCGCCAGAAAATTACGAAATTATCGTCGTTGATAATTGCTCGACAGACGCGACAAAAAATGTCGTTGAACAATTTGCTAGGGAGAACCTCAGATATGTTTATGAAACCAGGTTAGGACTTTCTTACGCACGCAATACAGGATGGCAAAAGGCACAAGGAGAGTATGTAGCTTATTTAGATGACGATGCGATCGCTTGTCGGCTTTGGTTGAGTACGATTGTAGATGTCTTTGAAACGGTACAGCCGCAACCAGGTTGTGTAGGAGGAAAGGCAGACCCCATTTGGGAAGCTACCCGGCCAGATTGGTTGTCTGACGAATTAGTGACAGGTTTGACTGTCATTGACTGGTCACCCACGCCACAAGTTTTGCCAGATTTATCGCGGCAGTGGCTGGTAGGCGCGAATATTGCCTTTCCCAAAGCAGTCCTCGAACAGCTTGGGGGATTTATTGATGGATTGGATCGTTCCGGCAAAAACCTGTTATCTGGGGGAGATGTCTTTTTAGAAAAGCAAATTTTCCAAGCAGGATATTCCTGTTACTACCATCCCCAAATGGCGGTCGGCCATCATATCCAAAAATCTAGACTAGAAAAACAGTGGTTCGTTCGCCGCTATTTTTGGCAGGGAGTTTCCGACGCAGTTGTTCAATTAATTGAAGAATCTCCCTCGCGGTTAGGACGGTTTTCTTCTGCTATTTTAAGAACGAGCAAATTAATGCTAGTCCCGACCCAAATTACTAGCCTCTTGTCTGATAATAACAACCCAAAACAGTTTACTGAAAGATGTTTTACGCTGATTAAATTAGGACATATAGTAGGTTTACTGGGTTTAGCCCACAAGCCATCTTAGATTATGTTAAAGATCCATCTCATTCGGACTTACTATCCTCATTGGTGCCAATATTCCGGCATTCACCAATTTGTTAAGTATCTCGATACTCAACAGTATCAAGTAGATGTTTGGCGAGCGTCAGATAGCGATGATGATTTTCCCCTCAAAAATTTAGCAATTCGTTATGGACTGCGGGCGATTGTTCAAATGCGAGGCATGAAATGGTACAAACTCAGCGATTTAATGGCTGAATGGAAAGCTTTTCAAAAATCGAGATCTACTCAAGTAGACATTATTCACTATCTAGATGGCGAACATACAGCACAGTTCCTTCCTTTGCTATTAAAATTGCCCCAAAAAACGCGCCCTAAAATGATTGCCACCTACCACCAACCGCCTGAATTGCTCGATTCACTGTTGGCGAAAGAAGTCATTCCCCAGCTAGATGCGATAACAGTGGTATCGCCACAACAAGTATCCTATTTTAGCCAATTGACTGCGCCGCATAAAATTCATACTATCCTACACGGCATCGATACCCATTACTTCAAACCGGACAATACTCTGAAAGAAGAGGGAAAATTTAAGTGCTTGACAGTGGGTAGATATTTAAGAGATTTTGAGGTTTTACGACAAGTAGCTGAAAGTTTAAAAAGCCATCAAAATATAGAATTTCATGTTGTTTCTTCTGTGGCGACTGAAGTTGAAAATTTAGCGAATGTTACAGTTTATCGAGGCATAGATGATGCAAAACTATTGACACTTTATCAACAATCGAATATACTATTTCTACCTCTAACTAACTCAACTGCTAACAATGCATTATTAGAAGGAATTGCTTGCGGCTTGCCCTTAATCACCACCCTGCTTCCTTCCGTTCAAGACTATTTATCCCATCAAGAAGCTTTGTTTATCGAAAAAAACGAGCTAAAGCAGTTTGTGGAGGCAATCTTAAAGTTAGCAAATCAGCCTCAGCTTTGCCAAAAAATGGGAGAGGCAGCCCGTAGCCGAGCCAAAGAACTCGATTGGCAGTTTATCGCCCCCCAGTATGAAAAAGTCTATTCAAAAGTTGTCGAACCTGATGGAGATTGCTAGTCAATAGAGAAGTAAAAAAAATAAATTATTGAGTAAAAATTTAGTGAGTGAATTACTGCTAGTCGTCCAACCAACCATTAAACTCAAAAGAGGAACTTAAGGAATGATAATGACACGGTTAGAAAAAATTTGGCAATCATTACAACGGCCCCAAAAAACGCTGGAGAGTGTTAATTTGAGTATGTCTATCCCTGAAAGCCAGCAAAATTTAGAAAAATTAATCGCTGATAATCCTAAATTTCATTCATTAGATGGTGTACCGACGAGTTGGTCTATCCAAACCGAAACTTTACGCTTTCTTTATAGCTTATTAAAATCTGGCATGGTAACCCTAGAAACTGGTTGTGGACAGACAACAGTTGTCTTTGCTATTGCAGGAACTAAACATATTTGTATTATGCCTAACGCTGAGGAAGCCAATCGCGTCAAACAATACTGTGCTAGTTTGGGCTGCCATAATAATATTACTTTTCTCATCAACAGTTCGGATATAATTCTGCCTAATAGCGATCGCGTGCCTAAGCAATTAGATTTTGTTTTTATTGACGGTGCTCATGGGTTTCCCGCCCCTATTGTCGATTGGCATTACACAGCCGGTAAATTAAAAATAGGTGGAATAATGTGCGTTGACGATTACAAAATGCCTTCGGTTAAAATCTTATTCGATTTTTTATGCAACGAAGATGAATGGGAACTGATGAACATTGTCCAAAATACCGCCTTTTTTAAAAAGTTGGGAAATCTTAAATATCTGGCGGATTGGCCAGGTCAAAAAATCAATAAAGACTTTCCAGGATACTAATTTTTTTTAGCTGACTATCGGGAGCTAGCACTATGTCAAATAACGAGCGTTTAAACGGTAAGCAATTATTTTGTTCCAAACCCTTTGACTGGTTTGAAGTCACTCAGCTTAATGGGAGAGGAGGAACTTATTTATGCTGCCCTTCTTGGCTCAATAAATCAGTTGGCAACTTGCAAAATCAATCAGTCGATGAGATTTGGAACGGCGAAAAAGCACAAGCAATACGCCGTTCTATCTTAGATGGATCATTTAAGTATTGCGATTACAGCCGATGTGCTTTTCTGCAAACTAAATCTGGCCCCGTTCAAAGTATTGAGGAGGTGACTGATGAAGATTTAAAAACTGTCATCAACGAACAACTTACCATCCTACCCTACGGCCCTAAAAAGATTATTTGCACCTACGACCAGTCATGCAACTTATCTTGTCCGTCTTGTCGAGAAACCGTTATCATCGAAACTGAAGGCGAGCAAGCAATTTTAAAAATTCAAGAAAAGCTGGAAAATGAAGCTTTAAAAGACGCTGACTACCTCCACATTACGGGGTCGGGAGATCCCTTTGGCAGTCCCTATTTTCGCAAATGGCTGCAAACCATGAATCGAGAGGAAATGCCAAATCTCCAAGAAATTTATCTACAAACTAACGGTCAATTGTGGACACCTCGACTATGGAATACCATTGCGGAAAATGTCAGGCAATTGATCATTAGTGCCGATATTGGAATTGATGCAGCAACACCAGAAACCTATGCTATAAACCGCAGAGGAGGAACCTTTGAGCAATTGCTCAAAAATCTGGAATTTATTAGCAGTCTTCGTCAAAATGGACCATTGCGGTTTTTAAAGATGAGTATGGTCGTTCAGGCAAATAATTTTAGAGAAATGCCTGATTTTGTCAGGCTCGGCCATCGCTTTGGTGCTGATACTATCTATTTCAGTCAATTAGTCAATTGGGGAACCTTTTCAGAAGAAGAATTTCACCGTAGAGCCGTTCATCTTCCTACCCATCCCTTGCATTTTGAGTTCGCTCAGTTACTGAAAGACAAAGTTTTTAAGCATCCTCATGTTGTTTTAGGTAATTTAACAGAGATTAAAGAGCGATCGCCAGAATCTATCAGCCAAAAGGTTCTGAAAAAAACTCAAAAATTCTTGGGACAGTTGATTCGCAAATAACGATTTAATAAATGTTAAAGTACAGGAGGAAAATAATGTCAGATGCTGAACTTAGCGGGCCTTGGCGACCTGAAATGTATTCAGAATATTTGCCAGAACCTGTTGCATTCGATGAAGGCTTAATTAAGTCTGTATTAAGTTTTTATAAACCCATAAAATCCCTGGATTTGGGCTGCGGGTTGGGTTATTTTGTTGCTTATTTGAGAGAGCAAGGCGTTGATGCCTGGGGAGTAGAAGCAGAAGATTTGGGAGAGCATTTTAAATCTCCTGGACATCAAATAAGGAAGGATCTCAGTCAACTGTCAGACCTGCAAGAAAAGTTTGATCTCGTCATTTGCTTAGAAGTGGTTGAGCATATCCCTCGCGATTTTGAAGAGATTATCTTTGATAATATTGTCCGCCACATGAGTAAATATTTATTGTTTAGTGGTGCCACCGTAGGACAACAAGGAATTGGTCACATCAATGAACGCTCGGAAAGTCATTGGTTTCGGCATTTGATTAAACGGGGTTTGGTGTTGCGTCACCAAGCATCATTAGAGGCTCGTTTGTCTTGCACTTTGTCTTGGTATACCAAAAATGTTTCTATCTGGGAACTTGTTCATCCTGATACTAATGACTTATCGACTCTTACTGCTGAACAAGATAGCCGCATTCTTACTCAGGAAACTGAACAGCTAAAATATCTTCAGCAGGTGCAAGAAGAACTTAACAAAACGAAGTTAACATTGGAGCAAAAGCAAATAGAACTTAGTCAAGCTCAAACAGCTTTATTTACCTTTCAAAATAGTAGGTTTTGGCACTTACATCAGGCTTGGCTGAAAACTGAGAAAGCTTGGAAAGTTTTAACCAATTAATGATAATATTTAATGTTTATTTAGATCAAAGATGCTTTCAAATAATTTTGACGATTTAACCCATTGGAGTTTATTCTATTTCAAAAATCTAATCCGTGATTTAGGACTACTCAAAAGCCATTTAGATTATAATAAATTTATTATTCTAGGAAAAGGTAGAGCAGGGTCTAATTTATTGCGGGGATTGCTAAATTCTCATAGTAATATTATTGTCTTTGGAGAGTTATTTAGAGAGAGTAATTCTATTGGTTGGGAGTTTCCTTTTTACAATGAATGCCTCCAGTCTACTCATTTTATCTCATTGATGCAAAACGAGCCTATCAATTTTTTAGAAAAGAAAGTATTTAGAAAATATCATCCTCAAGTTCTTGCAGTCGGCTTTAAACTGTTCTATTATCACGCTCAAAATGATTCTCGTCAAGTTATTTGGTCTTATTTAAAAGAGCAAAAAAATATCAAAATTATTCATCTTCAAAGAAATAATACGCTCAAAGAACTCCTCTCACTCCGAAAAGCTTTTAAAACGAATCAATGGACGAATACAAATGGTGTTAAGGAAGAGGCATTTTCGATAACACTCGATTATGAAGACTGTTTGCGAGAGTTTATTCATTCGCAACAGATTAAATCACAATATAATATTTTTTTTCAAGACCATCCCATCATCAATGTGGTTTATGAAAATTTGTCTGATGATTATGAAACCGAACTTAAAAAAGTTCAAGATTTTTTAGAGGTTGACAATAAACCTGTTAAACCGTTAACATACAAGCAATCTAGACAACCTCTTAAAGAAGCTATTTCTAATTATTTTGAATTAAAACAAAAATTTCAAGGAACGTCTTGGGAACCGTTTTTTGAAGACTAATTTGAGGAGCTTAAACCTGTGACTTATTATTATCAAGAGACAGATTGGGAAGTCGTTGATTACCAAATTTATTGTCTAGATGAATCAATCATTGATCGACAAACTAATACTGCTTTTTTACTGAGAGGCCCCAAACCAGAAACTTTACAAAAAGGACAGTATTTTGTTTGTATTGGTGCGGCTCAAACTTTTGGGCGTTTTTGTGAAAAGCCTTTTCCAATTTTATTACAAGAAAAGTTGGGGATTCCAGGATTGAATTTGGGACGGGGGGGTGCAGGTCCGTCTTTTTTTTCACAAGAAAATGCAAAATTAATGGAATATATTAATGATGCTCGCTTCGCGATTGTGCAGGTGATGTCGGGAAGATCTGCCAGTAATTCTCTGTTTGAAAGTAACGGGTTAGGTTACTACACTAGAAGATCTGATGGATCTGGTATCGGAGCAGATGAGGCTTTTAAGGAAGTGCTGACGCATTCTAATCAGAAATATGTCAAACAAATTGTGGCAGAAACTAGAACAAATTGGATAGAGAGCTACCAAGAGCTTTTAGCGCAAATTAAAATTCCTAAAGTATTATTTTGGCTGTCGGTGAGAAAACCACGATACATGGAACACTATTATAATGTGTCTTCTTTATTCAACAAGTTTCCTCAACTGATTAACAAAAAGACGGTCGATCACGTCAAACAATATTGCGATCGCTATGTTGAGTGTGTTTCTGACAGAGGAATGCCACAACTACTAATTAATCGATTTACCGGTAAACCGACGACGGTAAAAGACAGTTGGGGAGGAGGAATCTGGACTGACAATTGGTACTATCCTTCCCCAGAAATGCATATCGATGCTGCTACTGCACTCTTAGCAGTCATCAAGGAGATGAAACGGGGATAGCAGGACTCGAACCTGCAACCTACGACTTAGAAGGTCGGTGCTCTATCCATTGAGCTATATCCCCTTAATTTATTGTCAATCACTCATTATATCGCTTGATAGCTAGTCTTCTTGCTTTGTTAAGAAATGTTACAATTGTACTGTCATACTGGCATAGCAGCTTGACAGTGTAGAAAAAACCCGATAATGTAAGGAAACATATCCGGGTAACCCAAGTTAGAGTGATATGCAAGACAAGCAAAAAGTCACACTATACCTTCCTCCAGGCATTCATCGGCAACTCAAAATCAGAGCCGCAATAGATGAGCATTCTATGTCGGCCCTTGTGGAGAAGGCGATTGCATTTTACCTAAAATATCCTGACAAGGTAGAAGAAGTAGAAGCGGCCGCCTACGGGAAAACCCACCAAGTTCATATTTGTCCTGAATGCGACGCAGCTTTGGTCATGCGGGAGGGCGACGTGGTTTCTCTTAAAAACCAACCCGGTATTATCGCTGACGATTTCCCGATAGAGGTCAGAGAAGCAGTCCCCAACCCAGCAGAAATGCCAGAAGAAAGGGAAGCTCTGGTGATCTGTTAAGGCAGGGGTCGGCAAGACCAACCCAAACGAGGTAAGTGGTTAATGTCCCGTCTACACACAAGCAGGTCGATGCCATGAAAGAAGAGCTAAATATCCTAATACAGGCTCAATATCCCCTAATCTACCTCGTCACCTCTGAAGAGGAAAGGGCCGAGCAAGCGATTACCAAAATTGCTCAGATCAAGCCCCCGCATCGGCGCGTTTTTGTTTGGACGGTCACTCACGGGATCGTTGAATACGGTCAGCCTCGCCAGACAACCCAACACAACACGGTTTCACCCCAAGCGGCAATTGAATGGGCAGTTCGCCAAAGGGAGCCAGGCATTTTTATTTTTAAAGATCTGCATCCTTTTATTACTTCTCCAGAGGTCACGCGCTGGTTGAGAGACGCTATTGCCTCTTTTAAGGGAACGGATAAAATTATCCTGCTCATGTCTCCGTATCAAGAGATTCCCATTGAATTAGAGAAAGATGTCGTCGTCCTCGACTTTCCTTTACCCGACATCAGCGAACTCAATCAAGTTTTGTCCCAACAATTAGAACAAAGCAAAAACCGCCGGACGACAACCGAAGTGCGGGAGAAATTGCTCAAGGCAGCTTTGGGACTGACCAGAGATGAAGCCGAAAAAGTTTATCGCAAAGCCCATGTCAAAGCGGGCCGCCTGACAGAAGAAGAAGTCGATATTATTCTGTCTGAGAAAAAACAATTGATTCGCCGCAATGGAATCCTAGAATACATCGAAGAAGATGAAACCCTAGATTCAATCGGCGGACTCGAAGAATTAAAAAAATGGCTCAAGCAGCGTTCGGATGCCTTTACCGAACGTGCCAGAGAATACGGCTTGCCCCAACCCAAAGGGATGCTTATTTTAGGGGTTCCTGGTTGCGGTAAATCGTTAATCGCCAAAACCACGGCTCGCTTGTGGGGATTGCCTTTGTTGCGGTTGGACATGGGGCGAGTTTATGATGGTTCGATGGTCGGGCGCTCTGAGGCTAACCTGCGGAATGCCCTCAAGACAGCAGAATCGATTTCCCCAACGCTCCTGTTTATCGACGAATTAGACAAAGCGTTTGCTGGCGGAACCGGCTCAGCCGACTCAGATGGCGGAACCTCTAGCCGTATCTTTGGCTCTTTCTTGACCTGGATGCAAGAAAAAACATCCCCGGTATTTGTTATGGCTACCGCCAACCGTGTCGAGAGATTGCCAGGAGAATTCCTCCGTAAAGGACGATTTGACGAAATTTTCTTTGTCGATTTGCCCACCTCCGAAGAACGCCAAGCCATTTTTAACATTCACCTTAGCAAGCGCCGCTCGGACATTGCTCGCTTCGATCTTGAGCAACTGGCTAAGGTTGCCGACGGATTTTCCGGTGCAGAGATAGAGCAAGCCCTCATTGCAGCGATGTATGAAGCCTTTGCTCAACACAGGGAGTTTACCCAGCTTGATATCATTGCTGCGATTAAATCGACTCTGCCTCTGTCTCGGACAATGATGGAACAGGTAGCCGCTCTGCGAGATTGGGCTCGCCAGCGAGCTAGACCTGCTTCTTCCTCCATTGCTGAGTACCAGCGACTGGAGTTCTAACAGGCTTTCTCCTGCTCCCAACAGGACGAAAGGCTAGCGATTGGCTAGCAGTTCAAACCAAAGCCGCTCCTCATCTTTTCGGGTAAGCGGCACTCAAACCAAAACCCACTTTGTTGTTGACTTCTGTTCTACTGGAGGAAATCTACTATGTCTCACTTTAGCACTCTGCGCACCAAGATCACTGATGCAGAAATCCTAAAAGCTTCCTTGCGCGATTTAGGAATTAACGTCAAAACTGAAGCTGATGTGCGCGGATACAATGGCCAGCGCGTTCGCGCCGATTTGGTTGCTGTTCTTGATGGCGAGTATGACCTCGGTTGGTCTCGCAATGGCGATGGCACGTTCGACTTGATTGCTGACTTGTGGGGTGTTGCCAAAAAACACAATCAAACCGAACTCATCAATTCTATCAATCAAAAGTATGCTGTCAACAAAACGTTGGCTGAAGTTAAGCAGCGCGGACTTCAAAACGCTAATGTTAAGTTAGTCGTTCATTAAACATTCAAGTCAAGCGCGTTCCCAAGCCTGTGGGTTGACCAGTTTCGGTTAACCCTTTTTTTTGCTGCTTTCCGAGTAGCAGTTCGTTACAATAGGAGACAAAATGTCTCAGTACGTAGCGGGATTGATGCAGATCTGGCTAAATTTTTTCCGCCCGCTCAACTGTTGAGTCTGGCAAAACAAGCTGGAATTAAGATCGATCCGGTGTGTGCTGAGAATCAAAAACAACTTGCTCAAGTTTCACTGCCTAATCAAAACCCGACTTAGATTTAAATTTTTAAATATCTTGGATTTTTGGGGTGCAAAAACACCATAATTTGATTAAGCCATGACCCCTAAAGCTTGAAAAAACCGCAGACAAAATTTGAATGACTAATTACAACTCACCCAGCGACCCTTCAACGACTTTCACCGTTACCGAGACAGCCCAAGACGAGCAAACCCGACACTTGGCTTGGACGATCGCCCGCGCAGCCGATGACCGCAAGGCCGAAAATATCACTCTGTTGCGAGTAACGGAGGTTTGTTACTTAACGGATTACTTCGTCATTGCCACAGGGTTTTCCAAAACGCAAGTCAGGGCGATCGCTGATGCCGTTGAAGAAAAAATTGTCCAAACCTTTAGCAGATATCCCCTGCGGATTGAAGGCAAAACCGAAGGAAGCTGGATTCTCATCGACTATGGCGATGTTATTACGCATATTTTCTTGCCTGAGTCCAGAGAATACTACAATTTAGCAGCTTTCTGGGGTCATGCTGATGAACGGATTGAGTTTTCTGCCGTGCAACGAGAACTGCCATGAGGGAACTGCCTCTGAAAGACTGTCCGGTTCCGAGCGAACAACAGCCTGTCAACGAGTATGAACAATTAAAAGAATCCTGGTTTTTTCGGTGGGCAACCTTAGAAACCGTAAACTATTGGCGTAAGTTGGCTTGGGTTTGGTTAGTAGCCTGGCTTCTGGTCAGTCCCATTGCGGCGGCCAGCTTTCCTTGGCAAAAGGCCCCTGGGTTATTCGCTCTTTCCAGCAGTATCGGTGCAGGGGCGATCGCTGCCCTCGTGTGGTTGCGGCTGTTATTGGGCTGGTATTACGTGCGCGATCGCCTCAAAGCAGAAACCGTCTTTTATGAAGAGTCGGGATGGTATGACGGGCAGACGTGGCAAAAGCCGCCGGCGATGTTAGTGCGCGATCGCCTGATTGTTTCTTATCAAGTCGATTCTGTCGTGCAACGTTTGAAGGGCACGGCGGTTGTGCTAGTCGTTCTCATCATTGCTGGCAGTGCCATTTGGCTTTTTTTTTACTGAACAAACCAAGTTAACCTCCAAACTTTTAAATCGAATGACCAGAGGAAAACGGACGCAAGCGCCGAAAATAGAAGTTAACCTCCTGCGAGAAGGGATTGTCGAATCCATTCATGGTGTTGAAGCCACCGTTTGTGACGACAAGGGACGAGTCTTGTTGGTGGCAGGGAGTGCGGAAACAATCGCCTTTATCCGTTCTGCCCTCAAACCATTTCAAGCTCTAGCTGTCACCAGCACCGGAACTCTCGAACGCTACGACCTGACTGACAAAGATTTGGCAATTATTTGTAGTTCTCATCGGGGAACGGTTGCTCAAGCGCGACAAGTCTTTAATGTCCTCTGGCGAGCTGACATCGATCCGAGTGCCTTACAATGTCCCACTCCCGAAGGGTGCCGTAGTTCTCTCCAGCACAACTGCTCTGGCAAACACGCGGGAATGTTAGCCGTCTGCCAGCAGCGTAACTGGCCGCTTAATACCTACTTGCGACGGACGAATCCGATTCAACAGTTAATTCTTTATAAAGTGGCAGAGTTGTTAGCAATGCCCGGAGATGAATTAATTGAGGCCCACGATGACTGTGGCGCACCCACTTATTCGATGCAATTGGGACAGATGGCTCACCTGTATGCTCAACTCGCTTCGGGCAATAATCTTGATTTAGAGCGAATTGTACGGGCGATGACTTACCATCCGACAATGGTGGCAGGAGAGGGAGCTTTTGATACAGAATTAATGCGCTTGAGCGAAGGCGAAATTGTCAGCAAAGCGGGTGCAGAAGGCATTCAATGTATTGGTAGAGTGGGAGAAGGCATGGGATTGGCTATTAAAGTCGCCGATGGCTCGAAGCGAGCAAAATACGCAGTTGCCCTTCACCTGCTCAGACAGATGGGCTGGATTACGCCTAGCGTCGCCGAAACGTTAGCCGAGCAGTTTATGACCTTGAGCAACTATACCCGTTTAGAAGTCATTGGCGACTTGTCTATGTTGTAAAAACGGATAGTGCAGTGTCAATGTTTCGTAGGGGCACGGCGATCATAAGCTTATAGCTTGAATCGTTAGTTTCTCTTGCCGTGCCCCTACTATGTATCACATTGAAAAGTTAAACGACATAAGTCAGTAAGGCCGGATCGGTGTTGATCCGTAGGACAAGCTCTGCTGCGTTAACTTCAGGTGTTTTAAGCTCAAAAAAGTGGCCTTTATCTTGGATTTCCACAAAGTCACCCACACCAGACACGCCAAATGCCCTCAAGTCGATCCGGTCTATTCCTACTTCGTAGTCAACGACGGTCAGCGTGTAGTCGATTCCGTCTTTATTGAGCGCGAGGAAAGTGTCTCTCTGCCTATCTAAGGTGATAGGCGTGCTAAACGGGTTATTTTTCAAATCGGTAATCAGTTGGGCATTATAGCGAGCCGTTCCCGATCCTACTAAGAAATCCGTTCCCCAACCGACTAAAAGATCGCTGCCGGTTCCGCCAACGAGAACGTCGTCACCTTTTTCGGCGTTCCGGTTGAGTGTCACAGAGCCGTTCCTGTTGAGGGTGATGCTGTCTCCGTCACCAGAGAGAACATCATTGCCATTGCCGCCAAACAGATAATCGTCATTTTTGCCTCCTAAGAGGGTGTCTTTAGCTCCCAGTCCTTCTAGGATGTCGTTGCCACCTTTAGCTAAGATGATGTCAACATTATTGGTTCCTGTTAAGCGATTGTCGCTGTCGTTGCCCATTATCTGTGCCATGTTTTTCTATCTCCGAAGTGTGTTTAAGAGATTGCTTAGTTATTAGCTTCTCGTTGAGAGATGAAGTGCGTTTGAAACGGGTGTGAAGGCTGATGAAAAATCGATGAGAATATTTTCATCTACTTGAAAGTAAGGGCGAATTTTAAATGAGGGCGATTGCAATTCGCCCCTACCGTTCCACTTTTTTCTCCTTAAAGAGCTAATTGCCTGTGTTGGCCAACTTGCAATTTCTATGTATTGGGGGACTGACATTCACTAGCTCTGGCCTTAAGCTGCTAACACATTCCCTCTGTTGTGTTGCTGTCTATCTTGTAAGAGCGATCGCTATCATGCTATTAACTGCTAAGCATTGGAGAAAATTCCCCCTAATAACTCGATTTAGGCAAAAACCACGCCAAAAGCTTTTTGGGGAAGCCCGAACGCGCATTCTAGGCTGGTATGCTCTGTTAATGACTGGATTTATCGGACTGTCAATTCCGGTTTTTAGCGAACTGGTTTTATATCAAGTCAACATCAGAGTGCAGCGAGACTTAATCGAAGAACTTAACGTATTTGAGTCTTTTCTGGCTCGGCGGTCTGAGGGAGAGCAAACATTGACTCAAGAACAACTGGCGCGAATTTTTCGCGACTTTTTGGCTTACAAGATTCCTGAAGATGATACTTTCTTGCTTGCCATTCTCGATGGCGAGTTTTACGGTTCGAGTCCGAGAGCGCGACCGCTTGTCTTAGATACAGACTCACAACTGATGGAATCTTGGGCTAAACTCACGAAAACAGTAGAAGGAGAGCAGAGTGCGACCGAGGCAACCGCCGAAAGAATTCAGTATTTAGCCAGACCGATTGTCAGACAAGGAAAAACACAAGGTGTATTTGTTGCCGCTCACCTGAGTGCCGGAGAAATCAAAGAAGCCTTGGATGCAGTCATCGTTGTCATTGAAGTACTGTTGGTGGGATTAGTTTTGGGATTGATTCTAGCGTGGGTAGCTTCCGGCAAAGTGCTGACTCCCTTGCGATCGCTGGTTAAAACGGCGCGTTCGATTAGCGAATCTGACCTCTCTGGTCGCCTTCCGGTCAAGGGTACAGGAGAAATGGCAGAACTAGCCAGGACGTTTAACGAGATGATGGATCGCCTGCAAGGGGCATTTAACAGCCAGAAAGCCTTCATTAACGATGCCGGACACGAGTTGCGAACTCCCATTACCATTATTGGCGGTCATTTAGAATTATTGGGCGAAGACCCGCAAGAACAACGAGAAACCATCGACCTTGTGCTAGATGAATTAGACCGGATGAGTCGATTAGTTGATGACTTGTTAGTGCTAGCCAAGTCAGAACGCCCGGATTTTCTGCACCCAACAGCGATCGACATTGAAACTTTGACCCAGGAAATCTATCAAAAAGCGACTGCCTTGGGCCGCCGCCACTGGCAATTGGAAAGGCTAAGCAAGGGGCAATTGAAAGGCGATCGCCAGCGCATAACCCAAGCTCTGATGAATTTGGCGCAAAATGCCGTCCAGCATACCAACGACGGCGATCGCATCACTCTCGGCTCGGCAGTGGAGGGTCAGCAGGTGCGTTTCTGGGTGCAGGACACGGGAGAAGGGATTGCCCCAAGCGATCACGAACGTATTTTTGAACGCTTTGCCCGTTCGTCCCATAGCCGCCGTTCGGAAGGGTCGGGCTTGGGGCTGTCAATTGTGCGGGCGATCGTGCAAGCACACGGCGGTCGAATCGAACTGACTAGCGAAGTAGGTAGCGGTTCAACGTTTACCATCGTCTTACCCCTGAGCTTTTCCCAAGCTAGAACAACGCTCTAATTAGCATAAATTCATTTTTAATGATTGCCGAAAACTGCAATCTCAAATGCCGAATAAATTGTCAAAGTTAAGTTAATAAGACTAGGTTGATAGAAGCTTATGAATCGCATTCTCATCGCTGAGGACGAACCGCGCATTGCCTCCTTTTTGGCAAAAGGGTTGCGGGCTAGTGGTTTTACTACCGCGATCGCTCCTGATGCCCCTGACGTGCTAGCCATGACATTAGATGAGAGCTTTGACCTTCTCATTCTCGATCTAGGTTTGCCCTTCAAAGATGGCTTGAGCGTTTTAGAAGAATTGAGGGGACAAGGGGTGCAATTGCCGATTATCATCCTCACCGCTCGCGACGATATTCAAGATAAGCTCGCCGGACTCGAAGGTGGGGCAGATGATTACGTCACCAAACCCTTCCGCTTTGAGGAATTGCTGGCCCGCATTCGCTTGCGCCTGCGAAACCAAACTAGAGCGACACTTAAACAGGAAATGATCTTAACGGTGGGACCGATTCTGCTGGACTTGCGGACGCGGCAGGTAAGGGTGGAAGATACCGAAGTCGAACTATCAACGCGAGAATTTAACCTCTTAGAAATCTTCGCACGTCATCGAGGACAGGTGTTGAGTCGAGAGCAATTGCTTGATCGCGTGTGGGGCTACGACTACGACCCCGGTTCTAATATTGTCGATGTTTATGTCGGCTATTTGCGAAAAAAACTAGGTAAAGAGTATATAGATACTGTTCGTGGCATTGGCTATCGACTAACAGTTAATAGTTAATAGGTAAGAGACTGAGCATGAGAAACTTCTCATGTAACGGTTATGAGATTTTCATCAACCGCAGGCTAGTATAGTGGCAATGTTTAAGACCTTTTCCCTGACTTATGGTATCGAATCCGGTCAATATTCTCATTGCTGAAGATGAAGTTCGCATTGCTGCTTTTATCGAAAAAGGACTGCGCCAACACGGATTTAAGACCGCGATCGCGGACAATGGCCAACGCGCTCTGGAACTGGCCGAGCAAGACGAATTTGACCTGTTGCTGCTCGATTTGGGCTTGCCTTTAATTGATGGTTGGACGGTGCTGGCACAGTTGCGCGATCGCGGACGGGCGATTCCTGTCATTGTTGTCACCGCCTGCGATGAATGGCGGCTTAACCTGCCAAGCTTGGGAATCGACAGGCAGGATGTCATCTTCAAGCCTTTTCGCTTTCAAACACTACTGATGCGAATTCGCTACCATCTCGACGTAACAAAATGAAATAAACCTTCCGAGAGAATTCATTACAATTAAGTCAAGACTGGCGTGACATTTTTTTGACTTTTTGACTGCCGAACTTTGCTATCTCTACAGTTTATTTGATGTCATTGCTTCAATAGAAAAAAGAGGGTGAAATATATGAATGCTAGAGAATTATTCACGCGATATCTAAAAAATCAGCGAAATTTTGCCGAAAACAATCTTCATCAAGCTGATTTACAAGGACTCAATCTCCAACGCATCAATCTGACTCGTGCTGACTTGAGCGGTGCGAACTTGACCAACACGGATTTGAGTGGTGCTTGCTTGAAACAAGCTAACCTGACAGATGCCGAGCTAGCCCATGCCAGTTTAGTAGGAGCGAATTTGCATGAAATTAACCTCATTGGAGCCGATCTAACAGCAGCCGACTTGAGAGGAGCCGATCTAACGTCAGCCGACTTGCGTTGTGCTAACTTACATAACGCTAACCTCAGTCAAGCTAACTTAAATGGCGTTAATTTAGATGGAGCCGATTTGACTGGTGCCAACCTGTGCGGCGCCGCGATCGCCGAAACCGATTTAGCGGCTGCTCATACGGTAGGAGCCAAACTAGACGGTCTCAACAATTGTTCCCTAGAACAATCTCTTCCTGCGCGATCGTCTAATTGGGTCAGTTGGTCGGGTCATTAAACGATATTCAACCAATAGGGGACAAGAGGAAAGGGGAAAGGATCAATTCTTATCCCTTTCCCCTTTTCGTTATTAGACAAATATTAAGCATTGTAAAAATTTAATAAAAAGGTGGTTTTTTTTAAAGAGATATAGTAATCTATGCTTGAAGTTGTTTGCTCGTTAATAACGAATAAATAATCACGAAGTTAGAGGAAGCCTCGGCTTTACAAGCCGGAGTACCGATGACCTACCTCATGGCTTCATCCTCGTATGAAGTTGGTAGGGAGATTCTGCTCATTTACAAATTTTTGACTTTCGGGTCTTTCACTTTTTCTATCCAACGGACTAGCAAAGCAGCTCTCTATTGATTGCCTTTTTGTGCAAAAGATAGTTCTTTTTCATCCTTAAGATAGAAGGCTGATATTTCAAAATCCCTGTAATCTTAAGGAAAATTAAGCCTTATCTGTTTGATAGATAACCTCAATAATTTAGCATTTCTCAAATCTTTGAGACATTAATCGAGTATTTTTGTCTACTAGGAGTCTAGTAATTAGACATAATGACCCGATAATCAGTCAAGATTTGCAGTGGCATAATTTTTAAAAGATCAATAAAGGGTTAAAAAATAATGCTCCCACACACATTGAATTACAGTTATTTGCACCATCCAGATCGGCAATTTTTTGTTGTTTTACAACATCTTTCTCAGCAGAACACGCCACAACAAGAGCGGGCATCATTAAATAGCTCTGACATGATTTTTTTTGCCCCTCTCGGACTTTTTTTGTTAATGATACTCCTGACTCAACTTCCTTGGAAACAAGCTAGTCAAAGACTTTCCGTTCTAAATTCCTTCGCCCATCCCATTAAAATCGACGGCGTTGCTGTAGCTGCCTCGCCCAAACGGACTTCTATCAGCCAGGCGACGAGAAAATAAAAGAAAATTAACTCATCTGTTGATCTCTACATCCTAGTTTTGGGTCAAAAAGGATTTCCTACTAGAGAAAATCCTGCCCAATAAAAAGGATGAGAAAAATGGCTATCTTCAAGATTTGCCAGTACCTGAGTCAGGGCGATCGCGTCTCTAGGCGTTTTTAACTGTCCCTCAATGAGTGTAATTTCTCCGCGAATCATGGCAATTTGAGCTTGTCTGAGGGCTTCTGCTTTGAGCGGTTTGAGCTTCAATTGCCAATAAAATTCACGAAGTCAGAGGAAGCCTCGGCTTTACAAGCCGAGGTCTCTCTGACTCATCATGGCGAGCGTTCCCATATCACTGACGCGCCAGAGGCTGCCAATGGCAGATTTAACGCCTGCGTGAACGGCTAAACCGACAAACCCCAACTCAGCACCGTTTTCTCCCACAGCAGTTTCACAGGCACTTAGGACTAACAACTCAACCGGAGGCTCGTTCCATCTAAGTCCCCCAAGTTGCTTCAAACTGAGTCGAGCGTCAGCAAAACGAATGTAGGAGTCATGGGGACTTCCTGCATTAAATTGGGCATGGGTAGCTAAATGGACGATCGCGAAGAATTTTTGTTGTCTTTGGTTTTGTAAATTCGCTAAGGTAAAATCTTGATTGAGAATGGCAACGCCTGCCCAAGGATTCGGCGTAATTCTAGCAATTTCGACAGCTACTGCGGGTAAAGGCTCAGCACTGGCAAATTCGGACGCTCCCATCGCTAAGACTTTTGCCTGTTTTAGGTCTGAAAGCTCCCATTGCGTAAGATTGAAGCCAGGAATCCGAGTCATGCTATACTTTTCAATTAAAAACTGTTTGCCGTCGTGCAAAGCCGCAAAAGGAAGAGAACGCAAGCCCGGCCCGACACAGAGGATGAGCGTATCTATTTTCTCCCGTAAAAGATGATATTCGATGGGTGCGATCATCCATCTATACAATTGTTGAGCCGATTTGAGGTAGGATGAAGAGCGAGGATCGTTTTTTCCAAGGCAAAGATTTGTTCTTCCCAGTAACTCACTATCGGTTGAGAAAAGCGAGTTTCTGCCATCACAAAATCTCTAGCAGAAGTCTCTTTATTAAGAGAAGTGAAGCGTTCAATCTGCCTGTGTTGAGATTGGGCAGCGATCACGCCTTGATAGCTGATAAAGCCTGCCAGTATTAAGGTAGCAATTGAGACAAGTTTCCCTAACCCATTCATCCTTGATTGCTCCAAGTTTACAATACATAATATCCCCCTTTTATCAATCTCAGTTAGCTTAACTGATAGGACGAGCCAGCATTCGTTCTAGAAGAACTGTATAAATGGGCCTTCCTCCCAAACTTTGAGCCATCATCGTTGCCGTCAGACAAGTGATTAACAAGGGCAGAATCAAATTATAGTTTCCGGTCATTTCTATCGTTAAAATGATAGCGGTTAAAGGAGCGCGGACGGTTGCGGCAACAATCGCCCCCATACCAGCGATCGCTAAAATTCCGGGTTCACTCAAGAGCGTTGGAAACCACTGCTCAGTTTGGCGGGCAACTGCCTGACTGAAAATCGTAGCGATCGAAAGCATAGGAGCAAAAATCCCGCCTGGTGCGCCACTTCCGTAACAGAGCAATGTCATACCAAAGCGAAGGACAAACCCTAGTAGTAAGATGAATTCGCTTTCTCGATTGTCCAACGACCAAATAATGGTTTGCTCCCCTCCACCTGTTATTGGGGCATACAACCAAGCCATCAAACCGACAAAACCGCCTACCAACAAGCCAACAAGTCGGTAAGATCTTCCTCGAAGGTGAGCAAAAAAGTTAAGACTGCTTACCAGCAAGAGATTAAAAGCGTAGCCAATCGCGCCCAAGAAAATCCCCAAAATGGCCAAGATCCAGAGTGATCTCAAAGGGGGTGAGTCATAAACTCTCAGTCCCAATGTGGGTTCTGAACCCATCAACCCTTGCAAGACAATTGTTGCCATGATGCAGGCGATAGTGACCACTTGAGAAGCACTCAACAGATTTTTGAATTTAGGACGCATTTCTTCAAAAACAAACGTAATTCCAGCTAAAGGAGCATTAAAAGCTGCCGTCAGTCCTGCGCCCGCACCAGCAGCTACTAAAACGCTAATTTGTTCAGCAGACAGCCGACTGCCCTTACCCACCATCTGACCGATACTGCCGCCCATTTGAATGGTTGGGCCTTCACGTCCCATGACCATGCCACTGCCTAAGACGAGCAGTCCAGCGAAAAATTTCACAGGCAACACGCGCTGCCACTGAAAAGGCAACAGTCCGTCGAGCGCCCCTTCTATTTGCGGAATGCCACTGCCGCCCGTGTCGGGGGCAAAACGC
Organism: Microcystaceae cyanobacterium; assembly: GCA_041743025.1. Lineage (GTDB taxonomy): Bacteria > Cyanobacteriota > Cyanobacteriia > Cyanobacteriales > Microcystaceae > JBGTNM01. Next base: position 13,344 of record JBGTNM010000327.1, on the reverse strand, counting down.
CTCATCAGCCAGAAACCGAGATAGACCATGACGGCTGAAAGCACAATCGACAGCAAGGCACTGTTAACAGGTGTATGGTTGAGGCTTTCAATTAGGCTAGCTCGATATTGCTCGATTCTACCAACCAACAGGCGAAATAGCCCACCTATTAAGCCTGTTAAAGCCCCAGCGAGGGCTGCCCATAGCCAGATAACGTTAAGTTTTTGCACTGCCTCAATAAATCGAGAATGCTGCTCAGGTAGCTTGTCTGTAACATCTTCTGGCGGGGTGGTCATATCAGAAAGTATTTATAATATTTTCAGTTAGACCGCCGCTTCACCTCTGTCGTCTGCTATTTGCATTTGCCGCAAAATAGCTGCTTGGATTTTGGCATCAAAGTTAGGATCGTCTACCGTCGTGATAATGTTGCGTGGGCGATCGCTGAGTCTATCAAGATAAGCTCGAAGAGCTAGCTTGTTTTCACGATGTCGAAGAAAGTATTGCCTTAATTCCTGATCAGACATAGCAGCATAATTAACCTGACTCATCAGAACACTTCTCCATCCGGCGTAATCTGAAATTCAAGAGCTTCATTTTAGCATTTGGCTGGTGGAACGCTGGATGAACCTGCACGAAAGGAGCGATCGCTTTAAGAGGGATAGATTCAAATTCTCTCCCTCACAATCCGAATTCCTTCCCAAGCGGAAATATTTCCTGCTCGACGAGCTTCAAGTAATACAGAAGCGATAAAAGCGAATATGTAATTAATTTTGCTTAGGTACTTAATTGTATGGAGTACCAATAGCACCGGAATTAATTGAGGTGCTTTGCGATGCTGACGGCGTTTTTAACTAATTCCTTGCTCTTTCACTTCTATTTTAGCTTTTTTCGCTTTCAACCACAGAGAAATTACTATCCAAACCGCAATGACTCCTAACGCTAACAGGCCGAATTGAGCGATTCCGTGAACTAATTGTGCTAGAGGCATGAGTCGCCCCAAGAAAAATGAAAGCGTCACCATAATCGTCGCCCAAAGCGCTGCCCCACCGAAATTACACAGGAGAAATTGAGAATAGGGCATCTGGGCAATGCCTGCCATTGGCCCTGCAAAAATCCGTAAAAACGCAACAAAACGCCCAAAAAAGACGGCTCTAGGGGCATTGTGGCTGAATTGCCGTCGCGCATTGTCTAATTGTTTCTCGGAAATTTTAAAAAAACGTCCCACTTTGACTAAAAGTGTCCAACCGCCCCACCTACCTAGCCAATAACCAAAATTATCGCCGAGAACCGCTCCCGCGATCGCACTTGCCAGCACTATCCAGTAATTGAGTTCGCCACTGCCGGCCAGAAATCCGCCGACAATGGTAATGGTTTCGCCAGGAATGGGAATTCCGGTATTTTCTAGAGCGATTCCCGTAAAAACAGCCCAATATCCATATTGAAGGGCGATCGCTTGAAGATTATCGAGGGAAAGCAGATCTACTCCCATGCAGCCTGACCTTAACAAAGCTTAATGTTATACTCACATCTTGACGCAGGCTAGGAGTCGGTGTCAATCAACAATTATTGTTCATTGTTCATTGTTAAGTGGGAACGAGTTCGCCGGGGCGCAGACGCATCCACTTGCCTGTTTCTTGCTTAAAACTCTCACAACCCACTACATCCCCTTCCATTTCGTTATGATCGCTTCTAGGACGAATGTTAACGTTAATAGTAGGTTCGACGGGTTCAAAGTCGGGACTTTCGGTTAAATGAGGTTGCTGGTGTTGGTGTTCGACTGCATGTTAGGTGAGACAGCGATCAACGTAGTGGCAGTTCACACAAATACACATAGCACCATTCCTCCCTTTTTTTGTTACTCTAACTCAGGCGAACGAGATTTGGGTAACTCTGTTGGTTGAATTTTGTGAATGCTGAATGATTGAACTCGATACGTTGACAGATTTATTGCATAAACGCTTGCCTTTTGGTTTAAATTGGCTGCCGCCAGACGCTTGTCTAGTAGGTGGTGCCGTGCGCGATGCTTTACTCAATCATTGGCGAGATTATTTAGATTTAGATTTCGTCTTACCCCAAAAGGCAGTAGAAACCGCCAAATCGATTGCCGATCGCTATCAGGCGGGATTTGTTATCTTAGATAAAACGCGACAGATTGCTAGAGTCGTTTTTAAACAAGGGACAGTCGATTTTGCCCAGCAAGAGGGAGAGTGCTTAGAAACTGATTTGCGTCGGCGGGATTTTACGATCAACGCGATTGCCTACAGTTTTCATCAGCAGAAAATAATCGATCCTTTGCGAGGATTTGACGATCTCGAACGAAGAACTGTCCGCATGGTGTCACGGCAAAATCTTCGAGACGATCCCTTAAGATTGTTGCGAGCTTACCGACAAGCAGCACAGCTAAACTTTACAATAGAACCGACAACACGCTCGGCAATTCGCACTTTGGCAAGGTTAATTAATCAGGTGGCGGCTGAGCGAGTTCAAAGTGAATTAGGCTATCTTTTAGCGCATCCAAAGGGCAGTGATTGGTTACACGTTGTCTGGGAAGATGGTTTATTACAGCCTTGGTTTCAGGCATTAAGTCAAGTGAATTTACAAAATTTAATTGCCATTGATCGCGTGACGCAATGTCTCAAAAAAAAGTTAGGAAAAGATCTAAGCGATCGCTTATTTGCTAATACTGCCAATCAGTCGGTTCCTCCCGCTATTCGCTTGGCAAAATTAGCGACTTTAGTGGCTACTGATCCCGAAATCGCTGAAAGAGAATTAGTTAATTTAAAATATTCCCGTGTGGAAGTCAAAACCGTCACTAAAGCGTTAAAAGGGTTATTATTTTTAACAGAAAAATCAAGCTCAATGAGTTTGAGAGAGCAGTATTTTTTCTTTTTAGAAGTGGGTCATATTTTTCCAACGCTAGCTATGTTAGCATTAGTGTCAGGGAGCGATCGGGCATTCATTTTAGAACTCATAGATCGCTATCTCAATCCAGGCGATCAAGTCGCTCATCCCCAACCCCTGATTACTGGCAACGATTTAATTAAACAATTGCACCTCAAACCTAGTCCACAGATTGGCACACTCTTAACAGAAATTCAGCTTGTGTCTATCGAAGGGAAAATTTCTACTCCTCAAGAAGCTATCCAATTTGCTCGAATGTATTTAGAAAAGGCAGAAGGTACTATGATTTCAATGATTGAGTGAGGACTATGATAACTTTTCTGAAATCTAAATTAATTGTTTCCTTGATTTACTTCGGATTGCTGCTCATGATAAAGCCGGGGCTAGCGGTTACCGAAATTGAAATAGAAGATGATAAAACCTTTAAAAATAAAATTACTACGGCTGGCGACATTAAAGTTTCTATTAGTTATGCGCCAATCGATTTAAACCAGACTGATACGCCTAATTATCAAAACTTGCAATATAAAATTTACTATCAAAATCGGCTGAGGGTTGAGGGGGGAGAAGTCACTTTTTACACGGGTAACGTGTCGTTGCAAGATTTAGATAATAACGGTAAGGCTGAAGTTATTATTAAAACTTACAGTGGTGGCGCACACTGCTGCACTAATCATATTATCTATAGTTGGAAAAATCAGCAATTTGTGAAAACACAAACAGGAATGCTAAATGCTGGAGGTGGTATTTTTAAGGATATTAATGGAGATGGTAATTTTGAATTTTTAACCGATGATAATGCCTTTTTGTATACGTTTAGCTCCTATGCTGGCTCTTTTCCTCCTTCTCTAATTTATCGCTTACAAAATGGAAAATTGATTGACGTGACTCGTCAGTTTCCCCAAGCCTTAAAAGCTAGACTTCAACAAATGCATGAAGCCTTCCTACAAACTCAGAAAGAAGAACAGGAAGTGAATGGGATTTTAGCTGGGTATGTCGCTCAAAAAATTCTGTTAGGACAATATCAACAAGGTTGGGAATTTATGCTAAAAAATTACGATCATCAGTCAGATTGGGGATTAGAAATTTATGAAGGAGAGCGAAAAGTCGGACAGTATCCTGATTTTCCAACGGCTCTTAAAGCTTTTTTAATTCAAACAGGGTATCTCAATTCAATGAACAATGTGATCAATAATCATTGAAATCTACTGACCAATGATGGACGATAAGTTTATCCTTAATATTAAGCTGCCAGGTGAGTAATTCTTCCTTAAATTGAGGTAAATGTAAATCTCCCCGCCACAGAATTAGGGCATCCTCACCTGTTTTTGGATAATAACCTTTGCGCCGTCCGGCAACTTTAAAACCAAATTTTTGATACAAACTCGTAGCCACTTGGTTCGAGATGCTGACTTCTAACGTTGCTCGTTCTAGTTGTCGCCGAACGGCATCTTGCAGCAAAGCATTCAGTAACAATTGCCCTAATCCCTGCCCTTGGTAATCTGGGTCGATCATCAATAAGGTAATGTGAGCTTCTTCTAAAATCGCCCAAAAGCAGCCACAGCCAATGATGTGTTCTGAGAGTGACAAAGCGATGAAGCTAGTATTGGGACTGGCTAATTCCCGTTGATAGCCTTCTAATGACCATAGTCCTCCCAAACAACGGCGATCAAGTTCGAGAAGGGAAGACAGTTGACTGACTTGTGGGCGATGGAGGTAGAGAGTTAAAGGCGACATTCTTGACAGCTACCCTAGATAAGCTAAGGCTTGGGACTTTTTACGGTAGCAGCCTAACTCAAAAATAACAAAAAGCAGCTAGCCTCCTGCGTAAGATTGCGGTAAATTTAATGAGTGTTATCTATCCTTGGAGGTAGCTCCAGCCATTAGAAGATTTTGCCTTGTCTATAGCAATCTCCCCTGACGAGCAGAATAATTTAACACAATATTAAACAAAATCTTCAGGGTGTCGTCTTAAAGATAACCGTATCGTGAAAAAGAGTGACCGTTGCACAGGAGTGTTCCCATGAAAACCTTGCTTTACGTGATTAAGAGTCTCATTCAAATCAATTTTGTCATTGCGGTATTCTCGATACTCTTTGTCATGGCTGTTCGAGAACGAAAAACTGAAACCGTACTGACAACCCAATCGAGCAATCCTCCTGATACGTTTCGCCATGAAATCAAGGAAAATTTATCTGACGACCAACGGAAAATTTTAACCTACCGCCAACAAATTCAGCACTACGAACAGACTTTAAAGCAACAAGAAGCTGAATTAGAGCATTACAAAGCCCAACAGCCATTTGCCTTAGATCGGCAAAAGCAACCTTCAAATGCGTCCAACTTCCAGCAGCCCCAGGAGCGGGGAATTGCACCTTCTGGCAGCGTCCACCCCTTCTTAAGGAACACTCAACCTACTTCCCCAAGGCTGGCTTCTGTTGACAACCCTCAGCCGACAGAGGCACGATTAAGAGATTTTTCTGGCAACGCCTCATCTTTAAGAAGCAAGCTACCGACTGCCTCAGCCCTGGTTTCCCCCAATACACAAGTTATTCCGCTTCCCCTGGCGATCGCTAAGACTCCCTCGATCAAAGTTGTTGCACCCAGCCTACAACCGGCTGGGCAATTGCGGTTCGATTCTCCCTCAGCATCGGGGAATTCTCAGGCGGTTGGGACTGTTGTCACATCGTTGGCGAATGCCCACCTTTTCGGAGAGCCATCGGTAGCAGATAATCGTCGAGAGCCATCGTCATCGGTGACAACGAATTTTGATTTATCCTTTCAGTTGCTGCCGCACCATCTGCCTCAATCTTTAGCCAACCCTCAAAAGATGAGAATAAGAACAGCCGCTCTGGAGGGGACGAGCGCTCCTATTCAGAAAACAGCCCTCGCTCCCGCCAATCATTTAGCGAATGATATTACGATGGGGTTGCTCATCGCCGGACGGAAAGGGCACATCAATTACGGCACTCGTACTTACCGCCAAGTGCAAACTGCCATTCGTTCTTTGCGAAATCGTAAAAGCAACGATATTGGCGAGGCAGCGCGATTGGCCAATCTTTCTCCAGATTTATTAAAACGATTAGCTAAATCAGGCGAAGATAGACCTGGCAATCTAGAAAATAGTCCGATTAGTTTAGGTATTCAACCCTAGCCAGCAAAGTCATGAAAATTTTATTGGTAGAAGACGACGAACGAATTAGCGATGCTATCGTTGAAGATCTTAGCGATCGCTCTCATATTGTAGAAGTTGCTTCCGACGGGCACTTGGCCTGGGAGTTACTCGATGTATTTACGTATGACTTGATTTTGCTCGATATCATGCTGCCTAAACTCGACGGCATTGGCTTGTGTCAGCGATTGCGTTCGGCGGGAGATACCACGCCGATTCTGATGCTAACGGGGCGCGATACAGTCGGCGATCGCGTGGCGGGACTCGATGCTGGGGCAGATGATTATCTGGTCAAGCCCTTCGATTTTCTGGAGTTATCAGCCCGAATCCGCGCTTTAATGCGTCGAGGCGATTCCTGTCTGCCACCGATACTGTTTTGGGGAGCTTTGCATCTCAATCCGAGTACCTACGAAGTTTTTTACCATCAAGAACCGCTCATTCTCAGTCCTAAAGAGTACGCGCTGTTAGAATTTTTTCTGCGCCATCCCCGCCGAGTCTTCAATCGCGCTGCGATCTTGGATCACCTCTGGTCGTTTGAGCAAATGCCAGAGGAAGCAACCGTCAAAGCCCATATTAGAAGCCTGCGACAAAAACTCAAAATGGTGGGAGCGCCCGACATTATTGAAACGCTTTATGGTTTAGGCTATCGTCTTAAAGAGCAACCCTTATAATTAATTATTAATTATCAATTATTAATGAGCAATTGTTCATTGATAATTGTTCATTGAAAAGGGCATCTCATGTTTCAAGGTCTGCGAGGTCGCTTGCTGCTGTCTTATTTAATAGTGATGGAAGCCATTCTCATTTTATTCAGTGGTGGCATTTACTTTTTATTCAGCCGCAGTCTAGCTCGCCAACTCGACATTCAACTCAAATCTTTGGCGGACGTAGTCGCTCCTTCCTTTCAAAAGGTACACGCTCAAGGAAATCAATACTTTAACCAGTTGGATAACCCCCCTTGGGGACACCTATTCGACCCCAAACACCAGAGCATTGAGTGGTTTGATGCGCGAAAGCAATTATTGGCCAGACAAGGAACTTTACCGATCGCCTTTTCTCCCGAACCGGGTTTTTGGACGCTCCCGCCGACGGGGATTTCTGAAATCTCCTCCATCCGCACGGTGACGCTCTCGGTTTGGGTTGATCGCTCTAGCTTGAATCTCTCGTCGGTCGAAGGTTACGTTCGTATTAGTCAGTCTCTGGAGAATTTAGAAAAGCTGCAACGGCAACTTCTGGGGCAACTGGCCGTTTTTATCGTCTCGACCTTGGGGTTAGTGACTCTGACGGGTTGGTGGCTGACCCAACGAGCTATAACCCCAGTCGAGCAGAGTTTTCAACAGATGAAACAGTTTACCGCCGATGCCTCCCATGAACTGCGCGGGCCGTTAACCGTCATTAAAGCGTCTGTCGATATTATTTGCAATCATCCTGAGCGGATTCATGCTAAAGATATTAAGAAATTATCTGCGATCGCCAGTGCCACTCAACAAATGACCCACCTAGTCCATGATTTGTTATTTTTGGCGCGAACGGATGCTGATATCACGCTGCCGGATGGTGAGTGGGGAGCCATTGTCCTCGATGCTTTGTTACAAGATGTGGTAGATTGGCTCGAACCCCTCGCGCAAGCCAAACAGATAGAGTTGAGATATGTAGAGCCTATTCCCGTTAAAGTGATTGGTGATCGCACCCAACTCAGTCGCTTATTTGCCAATCTGCTAGAAAATGCGCTCAAATATACCCCAGCCGGTGGTCAAGTTGTCTTGAGTTTGTCCAAACATCACCGCCATGTGTTTGTCAGCGTTGAAGATACAGGCATCGGCATTGTCGCCGAAGACCTGCCTTTGGTTTTTGATCGCTTCTGGAGGGCTGATAAAGCTCGTTCGCGTCAGGAAGGGGGTACAGGATTGGGGCTGTCCATCGCTACTGCGATCACCGCACGGCATCGCGGTAAAATTACGGTTTCCAGTCAGATCGGGCAGGGAAGTTGCTTTGAGGTGTGTTTGCCTTTGCATGGGGATGGTTAATCTAATCCTGAAGCTGTGCTTGATGTTTTTGCAGTTCGGATTCGGCTTCTAATTCTTTGTTGAGGAAATAGTTGAGAAAAGTGCGAATGATGGCGATCGCGGCTAACTGTCCCAAAGCGGTAAAAGAGGGGGTAATTGTCGTGCCTAAAATATCAGCCCCCAATTGAAATTCTAAAGCCAGCGCCAACCAGGAACCAAACTGAAGGCGCACGTCGAGAAAAGGAAAAACGCGCCTGCGGTTGAATAACTTGAAAACAAGGCGCAATGAAGTCACTAATCCGAACAAAATGCACAAAGCTGATATTGCTTCTAGAATGAATTTCAGCAATTCGACTAGGCTGAATAAGTGACTTTGCAGAAATTCAAGCAATGCCTTGGTTACTCCGATTCCGAATTCAACATATTCATGGCAATTTCTAGGCTAACCTTCATGCGATTGAGTGAAGCAGCGAGCATCCCAATTTCATCATTATTAGGATGTTTAAATTCAGCATTTAAGTCACCTGTGCTAATTTTTGTCGCCATTTGAGACATTTTCTTCAAAGGATTCGTGACAGTTGCCTTTAGGAATATGTTAATTAAAACAATCGTCAAAAGTAAAAAGAAAGCCAACAGCCCAATGACCGAAAATTGAAGCTGACGAGCAGCCTGAAAAACGCGACTAGCCGGAACCGAAATCATTTGTGTGCCGACAATTTCATTGAGCTTCCAACCAAATCCACTTTGAGTGCCGTAAGTTGAAAGTTGGCTTTTTGGTGCGGCCTCTGGCGTGCTGTGACAGCGCAGGCAACTGTCTTCTTTAATGGTGATGGGGCGAGCGATGTAAAAAATATCCCCACCGGGTAAACTGCGAAATCCCGTTTGTTGCTTTAAATTAGAATCGCTGCGAAAAGCCTCAACAACTTGGCTTTCATAAGTATCCGCTTTGTCTCTCAAATTAGTAGGATTTAAAGTCGCTTCCTTATAGAAAAAATCTCGATAATCTTCCCGTGTTCTTAAGCCTTCAAATACTTCCCGTGCAGAATAACCAGGAACGGTTTGCGGTAAAAATTGATCCTCAATTTCCAAGCGGGGAGCCAATTCAGGATTGACTTGAGTGCTAGTATAATCTCGAACCGCACTCATCGTCTCAATGAGGAGCAACGCATTATCGGTGATAGCTCGTTCAGCATTGCGTTCTAAGATATAAGAGAGAAATATCCCGCTCAAAGAAACGACCAACAGAAAAATTGAGATCAAAAGAATGTTGAGCTTCGTTCCCAGCTTAAGATTTTTTAGCATGCTTAATCTTTAAAACTCCTTAAAGATTTACCGATCATATTCAATCTTAGCTCTCAAAAATTGTAAACTAAAAATTTCAGGTGATGTTATTAAACATTTATTAACAATGCAATCTAGGCGTTGGCTCATTTTTTCACTCCTCCTGCTGCTTGTCGGCTGTACAGCACAGCCGTCATTGCCCGGAAAAGTCAGTATCGGTTTAGTGGGTTTTGAGGAAAACAATCGCCCGATTCAACAGTACGATGACCTCAAAACCTATCTCGGCAGTGAACTCGGTAGCGTGATCGAACTCGAACCCACCTACAACGAGCGGCAAGCCCTCGCCCAAATTCAACGCAAAGCCTGGGATATCGTGTTTGCCTCTCCTGGATTGGCCGCGATCGCAATTTCTCAAGCCAATTATACACCTATTTTACCCTTGGAAGGGGGCTTAAACAACCGCTCAGTCTTTGTTGTCCGTCAAGACAGCCCCCTCACCGATTTACGCCAACTCAACGGCTCAGTCGTCGCCCTGGGGCAGGTGGGATCGGCAACCGGTTACTATCTTCCTCTGTACAATCTCTACGGGCTAACCTTAGCCGAAGTGCGTTTAGCTGCAACCCCCAAACTAGCCCTCGAATGGGTTGCCACTGGGGAAGTTGCTGCAAGTGCCATGTCGCTAGCGGAATATAGCCGATATCGACCTAGTTTTTCAGACGTGCGTTTTCGTGTGTTATTTAACGACAGCCACGACGTTCCCAGTGGCGCGATTTTGCTTTCTGATAGACTCAACGCACAACAACAGCAGAAAATTCTGCAAGTTCTGCAAGCAGCTTCTCCTGCGATCGCCGCTTCTGCGGGTTACATCGCCAACGTGCCTGTTCCCGATTATACTTATCTCATTGAAGTCGTCGAACGAGTCAGCCCCCTCTCAGAGCGCGTCAATCAAAAACCCGCTCCCTTGTATTAAATGAAATCTAAAATTTTAAGCAAATCGGGGTCAGTTTTAGCCATTTTTAAATGCACACAATTAATCGCAACTGCTCGTTGTACACCCTCTACAGCCAGGGAAATATTGCCCAAAATGGCGGCACAGCAGGCGAGATTGTACCAGGCATAATCGTCTTGGGGGTCTAATTCTGATGCCCGTTGGTAACTGTTTAAAGCAGCCTCATATTGCTGTAGGTGGCGGTAGGTATCCCCTAACTTATACCAGACCCAAAACGAATCGCGATCGCATTCTAACGCTTGCTGGTAACTGGCGAGGGCTTCCTCATACGCCTTGAGATGTCGCAGCGCATCCCCGCGCCGATACCATCCCCAATAGTCATTGGCTCGCACCAACAGCGCTTTATTGTAGCAGTTGACTGCCTCTTGATAGCGACCGAGATAGCGCAAAGCATCGCCGGTACGATACCATATCCAGTAATCATCCGGTCGAATTAACTGGATACGATCAAAACAGGCGATCGCTTCGTCGAATTGTTCTAATTCTTCCGAGAGCAGGCAACCTCGGTTATATTGTGCCCAATAGTCATTGGGTCGCAAACGCAATGCTTCTTCCAAACTGCTGAGCGCTTCTTCGTAGCGTCCCATGCCAGCAAGTACGTTACCCCGATTGTACCACGACCAATAATCATCAGAACAGAGGGTGAGAGCGTGGTCGTAGCAGGCGAGGGCTTCTTCGTATCGCTCCTCATCTTCTAAAGATTTTGCACAATCATACCACATCCAGTAATCGCTCTTGTTATCGGTTGGTCTCCTTTCCATTATGCCCCTTGTCTCCAGTACCCAATGACTTACCTTAGTTTGACGCAAATCAATTTTTTTTTAAAGAACATTATGACAAATTGACAACCCGCCTTAGTAGGGACTGCTGCATAATTGTATAAATATTCAATCTTTCTAACAAACCCATGACTATTTTAAATTCTCATCAATTAACCTTAGCCGACGTTCATCGCCATCTAAAATATGATCGACAGTACAATGATACTTTTACTCAGTTACTCTCCTTAGAAAGCCTCAGCGACTTTGAACAACAAGAACTGAGTCAAATTCGCGACGATTTTGACCGTTATTTGATTGAAGGTTTGGTGACAGAAGGACAAGTTAAATTATTAGCGATCGCTCCTTTGTTGAGGTTGGCAGGATTTTACCGACATCCCCTTAAAATTTCACTCGAAGAATTACAAGTACTAAAAGCGATCCGGGAAACGGCGATTAAAAAATAATATTTCTCGCTCCTTTATTGATTGGATTTATTGCGTTCGCGACTGGCAATATTAATGCGATCGCTCAATTCTGAAAGAGTCTGACTTAAATCCCAATCTTTTTGCTGCAATTTGGCAATTTTATCACAACTATAGAGTACCGTCGTGTGATCTTTGCCGCCAAATTCTTCCCCAATGCGAGGCAAACTCAAATCCGTATGCTGGCGCATCAAATACATCCCCACCTGTCGCGCTAAGCTAATTTCCCGCCGCCGCGAGCTGCCTTTGAGATCCTCAACAGTGAGTTTGAATGCCTCAGAGACGATTCTGACAATCACATCAGGCGAAGCAGGAACCTGTTCTAAAGGCGGATTCAGCACGGAGGCAATATGTTCTACCGTCATGGGCAAGCCTGAAATCGAAATATAAGCGATCGCTCGGATTAACGCGCCTTCCAATTCTCGAATGTTGGAGGTGTAATGTGTTGCGATGTACTCAATGGCATCGCGTGGCAGGCGAATATTTTCATATTCGGCTTTTTTTTGCAAAATAGCCATGCGGGTTTCTAAATCGGGCGCTTGAATGTCAGCAATTAACCCCATCGAAAAGCGGGATATCAAGCGATCTTGAAGGCTGGGAATGCGTTTAGGCGGGCGATCGGAAGCCAGAACCACTTGTTTGCCGGCTTCGTGTAAGGTGTTAAAGGTGTGGAAAAATTCTTCTTGGGTATATTCTTTGCCTTCGATAAATTGAATATCGTCTACTAGGAGAACATCCGCCGTGCGATAGTGCATCCGAAAGCCTTCGATGCTGTCTTGACGGATGGCAGCAATTAAGTCATTGGTAAATTGTTCAGTAGAAACATAAAACACTTTGGCATCGGGATAGAGTTCGAGGCGGTAGTGAGCGATCGCTTGCATCAGGTGTGTTTTGCCCAATCCAACTCCACCGCAGAGAAAGAGGGGATTGAATTCGCGTCCTGGTGATTCAGCAACCGCTAGCGATGCAGCGTGAGCCATGCGACTGTTTGACCCAACCACGAAGCGAGAAAAGATATAACGTTGGTTTAATTTGATCTGTTGGGGACGTTCTGTCGGCTGTTGAGCTATCGGCTTAGTAAGGTATCGCTTTTGCGTTTCTCTAACAATTGCCATGTCTTCTCCCTGCGCCGTACTCAGTTGAATGTCTACCCGATAGCCGATTACGCCAGCGACTTCTTCGGCGATCAAAGGCAGGTAATTTTTTTGTAAGTGGTTGAGGATGAAGGGATTGGCTGCTTGAATGATCAGGCAGTCTTCTTTCCACCCCTGAACCGTTGTCGTTTTGAGCCAAGTCTCAAAAGCAGGATGGGGTAAACGTACCTGGAGGCGTTCTAGAACTTGATTCCAGAGAGATTGCGGGGAAACTTCCACAGGTTTTATCGGCAAATAACGGTTAAAAAGGCTTTCTTAGCGGAAATACAGAGGGTTTTGGGTTTATTAATACTAGGTAATGGATGGTTTAGGGACTGGTCTTAGTTTAGCGATAACTGTCTCACAATCATAGAGAACAATCGTATGATTTGCTAGCCAGAGTGTCATTGGCTGAGCTTAATTTAGATCTGATGTACTATTAACGATACATTCGATATAGTAAAGCTGGGGAGCGGCGTTTTATTACGCTTGGTCAATTGGCTCAAACCCTTGTGGCGATCGCCCATACAGAAGACAACAACGATATCCGTGTTATTTCAATGCGAAGAGGTACTAAACGTGAACAATTCATCTTCTTCCAAAATCTCTCAAACTAATTG
>JBGTNM010000326.1:0-8048 GCA_041743025.1 Microcystaceae cyanobacterium | reverse complement strand
AAAATCTTATAGATTAGTGTAGGATGGGTTAGACGGCAGTAAGCATTCAAACTTAATTAGAAATTATCAATCCGTCGTAACCCATCTTTCAGGGATTTGTATCCTAGTACACATTTTCCCTCACTATGCCGGAAGAGCCGACTTAACATTAACAGTCCCCAAATTGGTGTTGCTTCCGGTACAGGTTGAGGCTCTATGTCAGGTTCAGTGAGATCTTCAGTGATATCTTCTAGAACATCAAAAAAGCTTTTGACAATATCAGGAGACGTATAGAGTTTTCCCCCTGTCTCTTGAGAGATTTGCGAAAAATAATCCACCGCCGATGAACTGCCTCCTAAAACAACAGAGTAAATTGATACTGGTTTAGTAGTGGAGTTGACATTTCCTCCTAAATTAGCGTTGGCTGAAGGGATGGCAGAATTAGCAACTTCTGTTAATGTTGAGGAGAAACTTTGTATCGTTACTGGATTTTGAGCCGCATTAATGACTGATTGGGCGGTGTAGCCCGTAAAAGGTTCTGGATCGTGCGGTGGGGCATCAGTGAAGATAATAACTGCCTTTTCAGCATCTTCTCGCCATTCTCCAGTCCCTACACCTTGGATGGTGTTGATTAAAGCAGAGTAGGCAGATTCAGGCTCGTCGCCTCCCCTGCCGACAGATAGACGATTTATAGCTCCTATAATGCTTGTAGGATCGTCAGAAAAAGGAAGGAGTGTCTGATAAGGATAATCCCCAGAACTCCCATATGGGTAGTTAGGAAAGTCACGATAATCAGCGATCGCTACTCTAGCACTAGGAATGTCAGAAAATAGTTGATTAACTAGCTCTAAAGCTGAGTTTTTGACCAGATAGAGGTCATCATCCATACTAAGAGTTGTATCAAAAAGTAAGGTAAGGTCTAGAGAGGGATTACTAAGAGTACCAGCTCTGCCTTGGGGTAAGGGATTTAGTGTAAGTGGCGCTCTTCCTGTAAAAACTGAGAGATTTAGAGGAATTCCTTTCCCCATGATGAGATCGTCAACCCCAATCTTTCCCTTGGTGTTATTACAAAGTACGTGTTGAAAGAGAGCAACTTTCTCTTTGGTCGCATCTGCTATTACAGTGTTCCCTATTATCGTATCTGCTACTGTCAGATAAATTAGAGTTGGTGTAGGGCGAAGGTGTGGTTCAATAATGCTTCTTGCCGCATCTCCTGCCTCCGAGTATTCCGTTAAATAATCAATATAACCCAAGGGTTGATAGTCATCTTTTTGATAAGTTCTTACTTGCCCGTTTGTTAACGGTACGGTTGCAAAAGTAATTCCATCCGGTTCAACATTAGAATATTTCTTATTAGTTTTTGCTCTTCGTGCATCTGAGGGAAAACGCCTTCTCGCCGTATTTCTTGTAACGTTCACACTTGACAAAGCAAACTCCTCAAACTTAAGCTCCAAATTCTCTTTATTCTTCTTAAGAAGCACGCTTAGAAAGCGAATTTTTAGATAGCGGAGATCCAATGCCGCTACAAGAGCGCTGAGCAATAGTGGCTGCATAACCTGGGGAAGTGACTAGAAATGATAAGAGTAAGCTGGCACTGACATAAACTCTCGTTAAATTATTGGTAATCATCAATAAGTTCTCAGATTTTTTATAACTGAATAATATTTTTCAATTCCTATCTGGATCATCTTTTGAATTAAAAGATGATCGAAATAAGGATAGTGTCAGGTAACAATTTTACTCAAAATAAGAACACTCTGCCTGAGTAAAATCAAGGATTTCAATTTATACTTAAGCTAGTGTTTATACTTAGAGTAAGTAGGCTCGCTCTCAGACTATCGTTCAAAAAGGTAATTGAGATAAAGGAGAAATCTAATCCAGGGATAAAAGCACGATTAACTAATTCCATCCCAGATAATCAATTCGGTCAAAACTCTTCTGGTCTAAATTGCGGATGCGAACCGTAACTTGTTGACCTTTTTGACAGGTATCATCCCAAATAAGGTCAGGAATATAGAGAGCTTGTTCTTCTAAAAACTTATTAACAATACGATAACCATTCAAAAGAATATACTCTTCTTGAAGTTGACGAAGCTGAGAGGAAAATTGATACATTCCGGGTATATAGTCTTTATCTTGGGGATCTCTGTTAAGGTCACTATCTTCGCTAAAGTAAAGTCGTTCTATTGATTCCCCTTTTTCATAAAGATGATAACCAATATAACTGGCTGTATCACTTCTCTGACAGAAAAGTGCTTTGGTGTCTAGCAAACGGGAAAGTAATTGCGCTTCTTCCTCAAAGTGATGCTGAAATGAGTAAACTCCCCAATAAGGAGACTGAATGATTGTCCAAAAATGAGACCGAAGCTGGAAAATAAATAAATTTTCTCTTTGAATTTCGATGGTTTGGTTGTAGACATTTTGTTGCCAGCAGACGGCTTCTAACTTTTTACTGAGGGCTTGTGCAACTTCTTGAACAGAAGCTTTAACGGCAAGATAACGAGCATTGTTGTCAATTCCTCCTAACCCTCGACGTTCTTCTAGAGGGATATCTTCGTGGTCTGAACAATAAATTCCTAAAACCATCATGTAACTTGACTTTTAAGAAAATCGCTACTTTTTATTCGTAATCTAAAATCGCTTTAATCCATTGCGGCGGACGGGGAATCGGATTACCCAGTTTATCTAACACTAACAACGCGACTAAATGCACTGCCAATAAATAAACTAGACTGTTGAGCACAATTAAAGCAACTGCCAGCATTTGAATCAAAACAAAGTCGGGTTGCGCTAAAACTCCCAGTTTAATAAACAGCCATTCCAATAGTTCTGTAATTTGATTAATGACGTACTGCCATAAATCTTCACCTAGTAAAAGTGAAAATAACCAAAACCGAAAGAAGAAGCCAAATGTTCCGATTAACGCGCCTGTAAAAATGGAAAAAAGCCAATTCACACCCCGTCGCCAACAAGCACCCAACTGAACGCTCATCAATCCATAGGGCATCAAAAAGACAATACTGCGCGTCGGCCCCATCAAAACCGACAGAAGCAATCCCGCTACCAAAGCCCCCATCCAAGCGGCCCGTTGCCCCCAACGCAGATAAATAAGAGCAATCGGTATCGGGAAGAAAATCCGCAAGACCGGGCCGAAGGGAAAGTAATAGTTGATCAACCAAATTAAGCTGGCTGTACTCGCGAGAAAAGCCGTCTCTACCATTGCTAGGGTACGGTTAGTCTTGAGAGGAGTTACCTTAAAAGGATGAGTGACGGCAGGGGAGGGTAACGGCGAGATAGGGGTTTCGGCTTCCTCATCAACCCAGTTAGATCCCTCATTCCCCGCGTCTGGGAGAGAACGAGATGTAGAATTGGCACGATCAGAAATATCAGTCATTGAATGAGATACTCATGGCCCAGAAACAGCACTTTTGCCGTTTATTTTTGATTTTAACTTAAGCAATGATCGCTTCGAGGGCATCAAGATTGAGAATGCAGAGAATGTCGTCATGACGTTCGATCAGTCCTTTCTTTTCTAGTTTAGTTAGCGATCGCGTCACTGTTTCGCGGGCCAATCCCGAAATACTGCTCAATTCTCGATGAGGTAAATTGGGAATTTCGGTTCCGGTAATACCTTGCTTTCCCTGTCCCTCGGCTAAAAAGAGTAACGTATCGGCCACCCGTGAGAGGCTGTCAGATTCTCGCAAGCGCAACCGCCGATTGAGTTGGCGCAGGCGTTTGGCCAGCAGTTGAGCCAGTCGGACACCTGCTAGCGGTTCGCGGTTGAGCAAATTAACAAAATCATGGGCGGGAATGTTACTAATCGTGGTTGCTGTTAGGGTAATGGCATCGGTAGAGCGCGGTACTTCTTCTAAAGCAGCCATTTCGCCGATAACTTCCCCTTGTCCCACAATATTGAGGGTGACTTCTTTGCCATCAACGTTGTGCGTGCGAATTTTAACCCAGCCTTCCAAGATAAAGTAAACTGAGCCTCCCCAGTCATTTTCCAGCAAAATCACCCGATTGGCGGGGTGAGAGCGGGTAACTGCGTGTCCAGCGATCGCTTGCAAGCTTTCTGCTGGCAATCCAGCGAAAAACGAGCTTTTTTCAAGGATGGCTCTAATATCGGGAGTTTGGGTGCGGGTGTTGTGTTTATCTTCCATGAACATCATACGCAGATTTTTAGCACATCTGCTATGCTAAGCCTATCAAAATTCATCGTGCTAATCTTAGGTTGCCCAAAATCCTTAGTGTTCTGTCACATTCGGCTAATCTAATTTTGGTTAGAGCGATCGTGACTTGTTATGGATGAGCTTCAATCTCTAATCACTGACCTTGATCGCCTCCTCTGGGAATTCCCGCTTACTGAGCAGCCAGAAGTCCTAGCCATGATGGAGAGGATACAGCGTTATTTACTGACGCGCTATGCATCTTCCAAGCCAGAATCCGCTTTTTCCGAGCAAACAGCCGAGATTATTACTCAAGCTATCTTATCCCAACTCGAACGCCAAATTTCCCCCTGGCTGCAACCGCTTCACAAAGAGTTAGATAAGATGCGCCAGCAACAACAGTTTTTTTTACAGGAAATTCGACAGCTAGAGGAACACCGACAGCATTTAATGGCCCAAGCGTTGAGCGATCTCCAAACAGACTATCAGCCATCTCTATCTTCACGCGCCCTAGAAGGTGAGACAACTTGGCGCAATCCGTTAGAAACCCTAGAACAGAATCTACAGGAGTATGTTCAATTGCTGTCTGAGGGACTTAAACGAATGCACGAGCTAGGAGAGCAAGGAGAAGCCAGATTTCTTGCCTATTTCAATCGAATACAGCAACATTTAGCGGATTTTCCGCTTTCTTTTCCCGAAAAGAAGACAACCGAAACGACAGACACGCCACCTTCAAAAGCGATCGCGCTTACTCTAGCCCATCACAACCCAACGCTGCCACCAACAACCCTAGTGATTGAAGTCGGGGAAGAAGCTGTAGCCTTATTTTGGGTTGATATGCCTGAAATACTGACAGATTTAACCAATATAAGCACCCAAGAGCAATATTTCGCTTGTGGCACAGCCGCCATTACTCAAGATACGCTAACCCAGCTTATCTATCCCCAGTGGATTGCTCAAGTTACCTCAACGCTACCTCCACTGCTTGAACCTTTTCCTCAAGTGGGACACCCCGACAGGCAACGGCGAGAAGCCTTTATCCAACAGTTACAACACCATCCCCTGGGCAGTGCGTTTCTAGAAGCGGCTAAACTGTCTCTGTTGATTTTGCAACACCAAGCGGCATTGACTTCTACCTTAGCAGGTCATGCTTGGGCAATTGATCGCCAAGACTTGCTCACAAAAGTCGTCAATCCTTGGTTAAAACAACTTGAAAAAGAAATTGATGGTTTGGTCAATCGGACACAGAAGGCAGGGGATTCTCTCGGACAAATTATTGTCTGCGGCGAGGGAATGATGACGCTAGGTTCCCTACTCACCGCTTGGCTACAAGACAAATTTCCTCAAGCCTCAGTGATCTTAGCAGACGAGGAGTCTCAAGAAGTCTAATGGTTAACGATAATAAACGATAATAAACGATAGAAGATTGGACAATTAGCGACAGCCTTGATTTTAGTAATTTTTAATAAATAACTCTTTAACCTTAGCTTTGGATTTACCACCAGGATATCGGAGAGGACTTTTAATCATATTAACCAATGCAACTAATTTTCGATTTAAAATGATGAGTAGCTTAAACAGAGGTTGCCCATGAGCATCAGTTTTACCCCTGAACAAGAACGCTTTATTCAAACTAAGCTACAGGCTGGGAAATACCATTCTGTAGAAGAAGTTCTTGAAGTTGCCCTGCGGTTGCTAGATGAATATGATCGCGCCGATGCGGAATGGGTTGAGGAAGTACGAGCAAAAATTGATGCAGCGATTGAAGTATCGATTCATACACCCCCTATTGAGGGTGAGACGTTCGTCAACCAGATTTTGAAGCGGTTCCAGCAATCACATCAGGCATAGGCATGAGTCGCTACGTCATCAACATTCTTGCCAGCCGAGATCTCAGCGAATGCGACCCTAAAACCTGTGAGCAGTATCTAATTCATTATCAGGGAACGTTGTGCTAATTCTTCAGGCGTTAACTGTTCATAAGTTTCAAAAGGTTGATGAATCCAAGGATTTTCTGCTAAATATTCCACCGAATAATCGGGTTGCACTATCGAACAACTTTTATGCCAGATAACCGCCGTGCGAATTTCTTCAATCTGGTTTCCGTAGCGTTCTTGCAACCATTTCCTCGCTTCTTGCAAACTGATTCCCGAATCCACTAAATCATCTACCAATAAGACTCGACTGCCTAATGTATCGCCTATCATCGTCAGGTGTTGGGCAAATTGAATTTGTCCGCGCACTTGATTATTTTCTCCTCTATAGGAAGCCGTAAAAAGGATAGCCAGAGGTTGTCGAAACAAACGACAGAAAATATCTCCTATTCTCAACCCACCTTTGGCAAGACAGACAATCTGGTTAAATTGCCAATGGGATTGATAAATTTGAACGGCTAACGTTTCAATCTGGCGGTGATATTTTGGCCAAGACACGTATAAATCAGGCATAACAAACGCGATCGCTCGTTTAGAAATGACTATAATGGATTGTTCCATCTAGAGCCATCATCATCTGATGACAACCCTTAAACCCGAAAAACTTCATCTTACTACCAAATTAGCTTACGGGGCGGGCGATTTTGGCCCTGCTGTCACCGCCAACATTCTCGTCTTTTACCTGCTGTTTTTCTTTACTGACGTGGCGGGATTGTCAGCAGGATTGGCGGGAAGTGTCCTCCTGATTGGCAAAATTAGCGATGCTATTAATGATCCTATCGTTGGCGTTCTCAGCGATCGCACTCGTTCTCGTTGGGGGCGCCGCCTGCCTTGGATGCTGGGAGGCATTATTCCCTTTGCGTTGGTGTATGTCCTGCAATGGATTGTTCCTCATTTCAGCGACAATGTAGCCGTTAATGGTTGGGGATTGTTTGCCTACTACGTGCTAATTGGCATTGTCTTCAACATTGCCTTTACGATGGTTAACTTGCCTTATACTGCCCTTACCCCAGAACTGACTCAAGATTACAACGAACGCACCCGCCTCAACAGCTTTCGTTTTGCCTTTTCCATTGGCGGCAGTATTCTCTCGTTTATTCTCTTTATTCTTATCTCTGCTGACTATGCCAATGACTTAAAACAAGGATTTTTTATTCTAGGGATAGCTTGTGCCATTTTGAGCATTGTTGCCCTATTGTGGTGTACCCTACGTATTCAAGAACGGGGAAGCCAACCTATTCTAAACGCTTCTCAAAAAAAAGTCCTCGCCCCCTTATTAATGACCCTCGGTAGCTGTGGCATCGTTTACGCTATTTGGCGAGTTTTACCAATATTTGTGGGAAAATTTGATTTTATTTGCTTCTTTTCGCTACTACTGGGCTTTATGTTCTTAGGTTTTGGACTTACACTGCAATTTTCAACCCCAGAATCCTATTTAGTTGATGAAGCTGCCTTAGCAGAAAATGCCCAGGCAAAAACAGCCCCTTCCTTAACTTATTGGGAACAATTGCGAATCGTCTTTAGCAATCGTCCTTTTTTATTTGTGATTGGCATCTATCTCTGTTCCTGGCTAGGTGTTCAGTTGACAGCTTCGATTTTGGTCTTTTTTGTCGTTAATTGGATGGGACTATCGGAAAATGAATCAGGATTCGTGGCGCTAGCAGTTCAAGGAACGGCTTTAGTCATGTTATTTGTCTGGCAAGCCCTCAGCCAACGCTTAGATAAAAAAATGGTCTATTTTCTGGGAATGGGGTTCTGGATTGTGGCACAAATTGGACTGTTTCGGCTGCAACCAGGGCAAATCGTTGAGATGTATGTGCTAGCAGTTTTAGCCGGATTTGGCGTGTCGGTTGCCTATCTAATACCTTGGTCGATGGTTCCCGATGTCATCGATTTAGATGAATTACAAACTGGGAAACGGCGGGAAGGCATTTTTTACGCTTTTATGGTGCTGTTGCAGAAGTTTGGC
>JBGTNM010000325.1:0-3703 GCA_041743025.1 Microcystaceae cyanobacterium | reverse complement strand
AAAATATGGGGTTGAATTTCGGGGGGAATACCTGTACCATTATCCGATATTTCAACGAAAATATGATCGCCTTCGTTTCGCGTTTTAATCCAGATTGTCGGTTTTTGTTGATCACGAACAGTATGATTAGCTGTTTCATGCCATCCAATGGGAACCATTAAAGGACGAGTATGTAAAGTAACTTCAGATAGAACATGGGAGGGATTAAAGCGATCTAGAGTAGCATCAATCGCATTATCTAAGATATTCATCCAGACTTGCTCTAACTCAGACGCATGAGACATTACATTCGGGAGATCATTTTCATAGTCTCGAATGACTTTAATTCCTTTTTTGAGTTTATGGACTAAAAGTGTAAGTGTATTTTCTAACCCTTCGTGGATATTAACCGCTTGCTGATCTTCTGAAGCAAGAGAAGAGTAATTTTGTACTGCTTCTACTAATTCATGAATACGTTTCGTGCTGTAATCTAGTGTTTTTAATAGTCCAACCACCGTCAAAGTTGCATCTAACCAGCACAAAATCTCATTTAAACATTGTCCCTGTATTTCATCTGCAATACGATTGAGCCAGTTTTGATCTAATCCAGTATTAACCAGTGTTGAGGCAAGTTTCCAGCCATTTTGGATATCATGATCATCCATCCATTCTATAATCTTATCTTCGAGATCGCTTTGTGTTATTGGATCTAAAAGTGATGCTTGTTGGGCGCAATCGATCGCCTCTTGTTGTAGAGTAGTTAAAAAAGTCTGTTGCTCATCTGTGAGTGATTTTTGAGTTAATTTCAGAGTTTGTGTCTGTAAAATCGGAAAAACAGCCCTTAGTTCTCGTGCAGTACGACTAGCAGCAGCAGCAGGGTTATTTAGTTCATGTGCTAAACCAGCAGCGAGAGTTCCCAAAGAGATTAATCTTTCTCGATGTTGAGCTAAAACTTGCGCCTCTTGCATTCGTCCCACCATCGTTTGTAAAATAGTTGTAGATAAAGTGGGACAAAAAGCCATCAATTGCCAGAAATCCTCTGCACTCAACTCTAAAACATGACAGTCTGTTATTGCCCTTCCACTTGCCCAAAAAAGAGGTACTCCCATCAATAAAGGAACTTCACCAAATAAAGCAGGACTATCATGCTGTTTCAGAAAAATTTCTTGATTTCCTGAACGTTGAGTCAGGTTAAGGCTACCTTCTATTAAAACAAAGATACAATTTGCGGGGGTTCCTTCGGCTCGTAAGAGTTCACCTAGGTGCAGTCGAATCTCTTGACCTTGATCGAGCATCCATTGTAATTTTGTTTCAGGGAGTAAGCTAAGTACTTCCACACGACGTAGATGAGACGTATTAAGCATCATAATTAAGCGACTTGAGAAATAGCAGAACGTTGATTAGAATTACGTAAATTCATCGGTAGAAAAACTTGAAAACGAGTACAACTCGCTTGGGAACTAACCTGAACTTTTCCTCTATGCTGATAAACCACGATTCGATAAGCTGATGGTAATCCTAAACCGGTTCCATGAGAACCTTTTTTTGTCGTAAAAAATTGCTCAAAAATATAAGGTTGAGTTTCGGGGGGTATACCTACACCATTATCGATGACCTCTACTCGTATGCTTTCTTCGACTTGAGAGGTACGTAGCGTTAGTATTCCTTTTCCATTCATCGCATCAACAGCATTATCGATCAAATGCGTCCAAACTTGATTAAGATCACTACCATAAACACAAATCGGTGGTAAAGTGCGATCGTATTCCCGAATCACTTCAATACCCTGTGCTAAACGATGATTGAGCATGGTTAGAGTTCGCTCAATACCTTCATGGATATCCATTTCTTGCAAAGGTGCTTGATCTAAATAAGTATAATCCTTTGCTGCTTGAACGAGTTCGGCAATGTGTTGGGTACTATATTCCACATCATGAGCAAGTGATAGACTTTTTAAAGTTGTTTTGAGCCAAGCTAAGACAGCGCACACCGATTCAGCAGGAACGGTACTAGCGATATGATCTAGGATAGCAATATTTAAACCGGCTCGCGTCAATACCTTAGCAAAAGCTGCTTGATGGGGAATATTACGTTGAGTTAGCCATTCAATGAGTTCTGTCTCTAGATCTTGCCATGCTTGCGGATTAATTTCTACAGGTAAAGTAATGGTACGCTCTAAGAGATTTTGTTGTAGATTAAGTAAAAATTCTTGCTGTTCTAGCGTCATGTGTTGAGCATTCAGTTTAGTTGTAAGGGGTTGCAACCACCGATGTAACGTTTGCAACTCTTCTACTGCATCTCGTCCAACTTGTGTAAATTGTTGTAGTTCTTGAGCGAGTCCTGATGTCAGTGTACCCAAAGAAACAAGTTTTTCAGCTTGCATTGATAATAATCCTAAATCTTGGGTTCGTTGCGCCGTACTAATAAATAACTCACGACTAATAGACGGACATAACTCAAGCATTTTCCAGAATGCGTCTATTGAAAATTCTAATAAATTGCAATTGAGGATAGCTCTTGCTGTAGCCAGACAAGGTTGATTGAGTAAAATTAGTTCGTGTCCAAAATAAGATTGAGGGGTGAAGTTTATCCAAGGAACTTGACGATAGCCAATCAATTTAGTACATTCGATCTCACCTTCTAGCAAAATCCAAAACGTTTCTGATGATTCACCTTCAGATACTAAAATTTCACCTAAATTAAGCGATCGTTCTTTTCCAAGATTAGCAAATTCAAGTTGTTCATCGCTTAGATGACAAAAAAGCGGAATTTGGCGTAGGGTATTCGGATGAATCATAAATAACCTTTGAATTCAGTGACCAGCCTTCTTAGATATAATTAATATGATAAACGTTGAGAACGTAAACTACGAGCAATCTTTTTCGGAAAACTCTAACGCACTACCTATTATAATTAATTAGATAAAGCTATCATTAATAAACAGGATTATGGCAACAACAACATTTTTAGATATTTTAGAAGCAGCAGAGGAACTTCCAAGGGAAGATCAAGAAAATCTAATTCGTATTTTACAAAATCGTCTTCGAGAGCAAAAAAGAGCGGAATTAGTTAAAGATGTTCACGAAGCTCAACAAGAATTTGCACAAGGTAAGTGTCAACCCATTACTCCTCAACAACTGATGGAGGAAATTCTTTCGTGAATTTTGTTTTATTACGCTCAAGTGCCTTCATTAGAAATGCCCGACGAAAAGTTGTAAGAAAACAGCCCGAATTAGCTCGAAATATTCAAGAAACCTTAGAGTTACTATGCGTAGATCCATTTCAATCTCAATTAAGAACCCACAAATTAAAAGGGGATCTTAAAGATTCTTACGCTTGTAGTGCGAGCTACGATCTAAGAATTATCTTCAAATTTGTTCGATATGAACAGATCCAAGCAATTCTTTTAGAATCTATTGGAACCCACGATGAAGTTTATTAATGCAATCTCAAAGAGGTCTGCTAAGTTCGCTCGGCTTGTCACTCACAACGAGTATAAATTAAATTATCATTTAATTCTTCAAAACTGTAATGACGCACAATACCTATTATATTCTTAACCTAACACTTAGCCGCATTAATCGGAAGTCGAATCTCAAAACGGGTATTTCCTGGTTTAGACTCAAAACGAATACTTCCTTTATGTTGTCCTTCAACAATACGACGCACAATATCTAATCCTAATCCTGTTCCTTTTCCGGCTTCTTTTGTGGTAAAAAACTGT
>JBGTNM010000324.1:0-5682 GCA_041743025.1 Microcystaceae cyanobacterium | reverse complement strand
CTTGCCGAACAATATTTAACCATTGAGCTAAAGCGGAAATTATGCCAGTTTTTAGAAGAAGCTCTCTGTAATGTGGGAAAACACGCTCTTAGGGTGACAAGACTTCAAGCGATCAGCAGCCATCAAGAAGGTCAATATATTCTCAGCATTAAAGACAAT
The DNA here is from genome assembly GCA_041743025.1 of Microcystaceae cyanobacterium. Lineage (GTDB taxonomy): Bacteria > Cyanobacteriota > Cyanobacteriia > Cyanobacteriales > Microcystaceae > JBGTNM01. The sequence continues at coordinate 5,523 of JBGTNM010000324.1, read as the reverse complement.
GGACAAGGGAACCCTTCATCGCACGAGGGCAGAGGGACGAAACAGTGTAAAAATTTAGCCAAACAATTAAGAGGAAATTTTCAATGCCAATCAATTCCTGATCAAGGGACTATCTGTGAGTTAAGCTGGCCGGTAGACAGAGGCAAAAAAAGCCTTTTTGCAATTCGTTTTAAGCTCAAAAATCTACTTATAGCAGGGAACAGGCACTCCTGCAAAAGGCAGGAGAAGGGGGAAAGGGCAAGGGGGAATTGATGACTAGACTGAATCAGTTGCTTGAGACTGTAAAGAAATATAATATTGTTAATAAATTCTTAAAATGTTTACCGACTACTGGTTGAACCAGATGACCATGCAGCAACGCTCTCTCCGCTTCCTTACCATTGCTTTTGTCTCTTGTTGCCTGAGTGTATTGACATGGATAATCGCTCCTCAAAGCGCCCTAGCCGTCAATAACCCCGAACTCCTGCCAGAAACGGTCACGCCAATTGTCGATTTGGCTAACTTCCTCCCTCAACCTCAAGAAGAATCTTTAATCGAAGACTTTACCAACTTTGAGCAGGAAACAGGCTGGAAACTGCGGATATTGACGCAATATGACCGTTCTCCCGGACGCGCCGTCATCAAATTTTGGGAACTGGATGACAAAAGTATTTTATTAGTAGCCGATGCACGAGGAGGCAATTTACTGTCGTTTAGCATTGGCGATGCCGTGTATGAGTTGTTGCCTCGGACGTTTTGGATTGAACTGCAATCTCGCTTTGGCAATCTCTATTTTGTCCGCGATAATGGTGAAAATAACGCGATCGCTAGTTCTCTGGCGACGGTCGAAGGTTGCTTAGTGCAAGGCGGGTGTTCCGTCGTGCCCGGATTGCCTCGCGAACAGTGGATTCTAACCCTAGTCACGTCAATTGTTGGGGGTATCATCTTTGGAATTGCAGCGATTGGGCGCAAAGAAAGTCAGGGGTTTGCTTGGCAGTGGGTACTGATTATGTCTCCCCTGTGGAGTATTCTCTTTATCGCTTTTGGCATCGGGCCAGTCGTCACTCGTACCTCTGATTGGTTGCCGCTTTTCAGGAATATCATGGGTTTTGCTTTGGGGGCACTTGTCGCTTATCTGTCGCCTAGATTCAACCAACTGAACATTTCTAAAACTTAATGGAATGGCACATTACTGACGCTCAGGGTCTAGCCATCATTGATCGCGAAATTGGCAATATTTCGTTGATGCCTGCCGAATACGAAATTACGCGCCGTGCGATTTACCAGACAGCCGATTTTGAATACCTGTCATTGTTGCGCTTTTCCCCCACCGCGCTGCAATCGGGTGCAGCAGCCCTGGCCGCTCGCAGTACGATTGTGGTAGACGAACCGATGGTACAAGTGGGCATTGTGCCTAATTTGCAACAGACCTTTGCCAACCCCGTCTATTGCAGTACCCAAACCATCACCCGCCCGCAAAAAACCAAAACTCAGACCGATTGGGGGATGCAAACGCTAGCCCGACGCTATTCTGAAGCGATTTTTGTCATCGGGCAGTCCCAAACTGCTTTGACAGGATTAGTAGAACTCATTGAAGAAGGGGAAATTCAGCCAGCTTTGGTCATAGGCACCCCTTCTGGGTTCATTGGGGCGGATGTAGCCAAAGCACGCCTGCAAGACTCACAAATTCCTTACATTACCGTCGATGGGCGCAAAGGAAGTGCAGTAGTGGCAGTGGCGATTGTCAATGCCTTGATCGATTTGGCTTGGCAAGCCTACGAACAGACGGAAAATAGAGTTAATTAGCCCTTCGTAAAAAGTAACCCACAAGATACAGGGAACCACACAGGACAACTAGCTGTTTCTCAGTGCGGCTGCTAATAGCTTCATTCAGGGCAAGAAAAACATCGGGAAAAGCTCGGACGCTTTTGACGGGGGGACAGACTTGGATAGCAAGATTGGCCAAAGCTTCTGGTTGTGCGGTACTGTGGTCGGGAACGGGGACAAAGTAAGCGCGATCGCCGGCTGTAAGCAAAACCTTTAAGATGGCAGAGTGATCTTTGGTCGAAAGCATCCCCATCACCCAGGTTATCGGTTTATTTAAAGTATCGACATATTGACGCAAGGCTTGGGCAGCAGCCTGATTGTGCGCCCCATCGATGAGAATGGGGTAATCGTGCCATTGTGTCCATTGCAACCGTCCTAACCACTGGGTTTTCTGCATTCCCGCTTGCATGACACTCAAAGGAATTTGCCATCCTTGTTGCTGTAATATTTGGAGAGTTGCTATAGCAATAGCCGAGTTCATCAATTGAATGTCACCCAGTAAAGGCAAGGAATATTGTACAGACGTGCTGTTATGGTGATATTCGGCCCAATTTCCTCGAATTCGTCTGGCGGGTTCCACCCAAACAGCAGGACAGTTTAAGGCTTCAAGGTGCGATTTTACGACTGCTTGAGCTTCTAGCGGCAGTTGACCGATAACTGCAGGACATTCTCGTTTGAGAATCCCCGCTTTTTCACCGGCGATGTCTGCGACAGTAGGGCCAAGTTGTTGCCAGTGTTCCCGACTGATAGAGGTGATGACACTCACTAAAGGTTTTTCGCAGACGTTGGTGGCATCCAATCTTCCTCCCAATCCCACTTCTATCACGGCAATATCAACCCCAGATTGAACAAAATACAGCCAAGCGGCGGCGGTAATCACTTCAAACTGGGTGGGACTTTCCTGAGTAGGGTCAATGGCAGCTTGAATCTGTTGCAGGAGATTCGCTAGTGTCGTCTCTGGGATGGAATGATTGTTCAGACAAATTCTTTCTGTCCAGTCTACCAAGTGAGGAGAGGTGTAGCGTCCGACGGTGTAACCCGCCTCTATCAAAACTGAGGACAGATAGGCACAAACTGAACCCTTACCGTTGCTGCCTGCAATGTGAACTATCGGAATGCTTTGATGAGGGTTTCCCAAGTTTGCGAGGAGGCAATGAATGCGTTCTAGTCCGAGATGAACGCCGAAGCGGTGGAAGGGTTGAAGGAGAGAATCAATGGACACCGTATTTAGTATCATCTTGAGTCTGGTCAAGTCAGGAAGACTTTGTTTAGAGTCTAAACAAGGATAATAAAAATGATAGACGCATTAGAAAGACTTCACTCGATTCGGCAACAGTTAGGGGTGTCGTTGTACAAAAACATAGCTTTTGCTGATTTCCAGATTGGTAACGACAGTGATTGCCTAATCGCTGTCAGTGGTAAAGCAACTCGTCCCGGAACCGTTGGTTTACCTAAATCACCTTTATTTAAACCTTTTGAATTTCCCCCAGGCCATTCCAGGGCTTATGATAGTGAATACAAAATTCTTGAGGAATTGGCATCTCGATATACTCACTCACCAGAAGTCTCTGGCACAGTCAACCTATTTACGGAACGTCCTCCCTGTGCTTCCTGTAGCTTTGTTATTGAGCAATTTCGACGGCGGTTTTCAAACATCACTTTGATAGTAAATTATCCAGACATCTTAAACAATGAGCTATAGTCATGTATTTAGAGAAAGTAAAAGCACGGCTTATAAAATCGAAGCTTGTGAGTGAAAATGAATTACTAGGTTGCACTCATCAAGAAATCATTCAACTTGAGCAACAGTTGGGAGTAAAGCTGCCAAAAGCCTATCAAGAATTTTTGATGTTGATGGGAAAAGAAGCGGGGCAATTTTTACGAGGCACAGATTGTTTTTATCAACATCTTCTCGATTTACAAGAGGCTGCTAAAGATCTGTTAAAAGAAAATCATGTTACCCAACTCCTGCCAAATGATGCCTTTATATTTTTGATGCACCAAGGCTATCAGTTTTGCTTTTTTAGGCTCTCACAAGGAGAAGATCCACCGACTTACTATTACTGTGAAGGCGAAGAACAGAAGCCTTTTATTAACAACCACTCTAAATTTAGCGATTTTTTAATAACGGAAATCGATCTGCATGAGAAATATTTAATTACTTTAGCAGCCAAATAAAAAGTTAGTATGCTATGATAAAAAATGCTGTCTTAACCCCCTAAAAAAATTATGGCTAAAAAATCGATGATCGAGCGCGAGAAAAAACGCTCCAAACTGATTGCTAAATATGCCGAAAAGCGGGCGGAATTGAAAGAAGAGTTCCGTATAGCTGAATCTTATGAAGCAAAGATGGAAATCCATCGCCAAATTCAGCAATTACCCCGCAATAGTGCCCCGTCACGCCACCGCAATCGCTGCTTGGTAACGGGCCGTCCTAGAGGATATTATCGGGATTTTGGGCTGTCGCGCAACGTCCTGCGAGAATGGGCCCACCAAGGATTACTGCCAGGTGTTGTCAAATCTAGCTGGTAAGTAGTGGGTAATTGTTGATTGCTTCACGGCACTTCCTCTACCTGGGGAAACCCCGCTTTCTGCGGAGTGCCTCACCTTGATGGTTAACCTTGTCCGCAACAGCGATCAAAACCCAAACTATCGAGGATGAGATCACTGACGGCATTGGCAATGGCAAACTCACTAAAAAAACTCTCGCGAAAGTCGAACGCTTGCATCTCCGTTACGATCGCGATGACTAACGCGCCTAGGTCATTTTCTCCCTCTAAGCGTTGTCGGACGAAAATTTGGGCTGCTCGCTGGGCAATGGTTTCATTGATGGCTTCGGGAATAAATTCTTCATTTAACCAGCGTTGTAATGACTGTTTCAACCATTCCCCTTCCTGCTGGAAATTTTTCATGGGGGGCAAAATAATCGGAGGAATGGGTTGAGCCGCCATGAGAAGTTGTTGAAGTGAGTGTTGCTGTGATGGGATCGGTCTGTGACGTTGAGTCCATTATACAAGGATATGCTCGTGGTTACTTTTTGATGGCTGATGAGATGGACAGTCTAGGATGGTATTCAAGCCGCCAACGGGCACTTATTCCCCTCGACGATCGCTTTCGCTATCCTAAGTCTTTGCAGCGCGTTTTAAATCAAAATAGCTTTTCTGTGGCGATTAATCGGGATTTTCTGGCTGTATGCGATGGGTGTGCTAATCGCGAAAGCACCTGGATTTCCCCGGCGTTAATCGAAATTTATGGCCAACTCCACCAGGCAGGATGGGCGCATAGTTTTGAAACTTGGCAAAACGGCGAGTTGGCTGGAGGAATTTTAGGCATTACCATTCAAGGTGTGTTTATTGGCGAGTCTATGTTTTATCGCATCCCCGACGGCTCGAAGGTGGCGATGGTTAAATTAGTCGAACATCTGCAACAGCGAGGTTTTGTCCTGTTTGATGCCCAAATGCAAAACCCTCACTTAGAAAGATTTGGGGCGTATACTGTAAGCGATCGCACCTATCAAGGATTGCTCGAACAAGCTTTATCGCGTCCTGGCAATTTTGTTTAATCTTGCTGTATCATGGCTCTTTCGGGGTTTCGTGGTAAAATGTAGCGACAGCTACGTTTTACCACCCTATCAGCAATGGACTTACATCTAGATATCTTATTAAATTTACCCGATATAACGGTTTTTACTGGTTATTGTCAAGAAAGTTTTACCTT
>JBGTNM010000323.1:0-8177 GCA_041743025.1 Microcystaceae cyanobacterium | reverse complement strand
CCAGTATGCTTCTTTCAACAATAGCCGCGCTTTGCACTTCTTCTTGGGTGCTTGGCCGGTAATTGGCATCTGGTTTACGGCGATGGGTGTCAGCACGATGGCGTTCAACCTCAATGGCTTTAATTTCAACCAGTCGGTTCTTGATTCGCAAGGTCGGGTCATCAATACCTGGGCTGATGTTCTCAACCGTGCTGGTTTAGGGTTTGAAGTGATGCACGAACGTAATGCTCATAACTTCCCCTTGGATTTGGCTTCGGCACAACCGGTATCGGCTCCTGTCATCAATGGCTAGGTTGCCTGCTTAGTTAGTGTCGTTAACAAGTTCATCTTTTATCGATAGCACTCTCCTGGTTAGGGGGGTGCTATTGGTTTTTGGGCTGTTCAATTTTCAAAGGGGAGTTAGGTTTTTCGGTCAGCCCTAATTGATTGAGAAGCTTGACCAATCCGACTGACAGGATTGCTCCCAAAATTAGTCCGACAGTGAGTAAAATGACAAACCATCGACTGGCTTGTTTTTTAGCGGCTTCTATCCTGTCAGTTGAGAAGTTTTGAAAGCTAGCGTTCTCGTTTAGTGAGGGATCTAACGATGAATCGCCGTTAGAGCGATGGCGGGGGTCATTCATGCAAATTATGGCGGGGTACGGAACTTTTTGACAGAGCGATCGCTGATTCTTTTTAATTGTAGGCGATCTCAACTGGTTGCAATAATTTGTAATACCCTAGAAACATCTTCTAATTCCCCGACAATACGCCGTACTAGACGGGATGAGGAGAGAGATGGTCTAGTATATATTGTATTTTTGGCGTTTCTCCTGATGACTTTATCCTTTCTCTAGATTCTACCTCGCAGCATCATGGCTAGTTCGTTGGGAGTAGGCGAATGTTCGAGGGACGTTTCTTCGGTAATTCGCCCCTCTTGATAGAGATTAAATAGGGCTTGATTGGTGGTAATCATGCCGTCGAACTCGCCATTTTTCATTAATTCGGTAATTTCATCGTTTTTACCTTGCATGATGTAGTCTTTGACGGTTTCAGTGTTAACGAGAATGTCGTGATAGGCAGCGCGTTTGCCGTCGGTGGTGCGGCACAATCCTTGAGCAATAATGGCGACGAGAGATTCAGCGATCGCAATCCGCATGGCATCGCGCTCTTCTGACGTGTAGAGCGTGAGAATCCGCTCTAGAGTCTTCACCGCGCTGTTAGTGTGCAGAGTTCCCATCACTAAGTGTCCAGTTTGGGCAGCTTTAAGAGCCGTATTAACCGTTTCTTTATCCCGCATTTCCCCCACCAGAATCAGGTCAGGATCTTCCCGCAAGGAGGCTTTGAGTGCATTATCAAATTTGTGGGTGTGCATCCCGACTTCTCGCTGCTTGATCAGAGAACGGCGACTTTGGTGGACGAATTCGACGGGATCTTCGATGGTGATGATGTGCTTGGGATGTTCTTTGTTAATGTAGTCAACCATCGCCGCCATCGTAGTAGATTTCCCCGAACCCGTCGGCCCGGTGACTAAAATTAATCCTTTGTGTACGTCGGAAATATCTTTGAACACCATCGGCAGGCGCAATTCTTCCATCGTCAAGATTTTGATGGGAATCAAGCGTAGTACCATCGCGTGACCCCGCAGGCTGTCAAAGACGTTAATCCGAACGCGGGAGAAGTCGTACTGCATCGCGCCATCGAATTCGAGGTCTTGCTTGAAGCGTTGGATTTCATCTTCAGTGAGAATTTCTCGCAACCAACTCATAAAAGTGTTGTAATCGGTTTCGGGATAGTCGAGGGTAACGATTTCGCCGCGATCGCGCATACGGGGAACTTCTCCTATCCCTAGGTGAACGTCGGAGTAGCCCTCATCGAAGGCTTGACGCACCAATTGGGCAAGTGTCGGCATACCCGGCGATCGCCCAATTGCTCTAGGCGGCGTGGCAGTAGGAATGGCCGCTTGGGGGTCTTGAGGCAAGGTATGAATCGGCTGAGTTGCAAACTGAGTAGCACCTGGAGGGATGTTGGCGGCTGTCTCCCTAGCAGTGGGGGGCATGGGAGGAAGAGGCAGAGGTGGGAGGGGAGGGCGTTGAGATTGGGTCATATCAGTTATCAGTGGGGAAGCAGGTTTGTGACATCTGTTTGCGCTAAAAGTGAGAATGCCTACGGCCAGTATTCCCCTAAGAGCCGTCTTATTTAACACCCATTCCCGATTACCTCTTACCCAACCTTGTTTCTGAGAAAGAATAAGTTGAATTGTTAATAAATGTAAATACTCCTCCTCCTCATTAGATCGCCTTACATTAATACAAAAGTTCTGATTTAGGGCTTATCCCTTGGGGATCGATGAGACCGTGATCAATATTGCCTATATCTTAAGGAGGTTGACGGTTACACAGGATACAAAAATACAGGCTATTTGAGATATTTTGCAACATTTAGCACAAAAGATTGCTGAAAAATGTAAACTTTCATGTCAAAATGCTCATCTTATCAGAAAGTTTCCCTATACTAAAATCACTAATTTGTTTTTCAAGAGAAAATTTACTGGTTTGCTCTGGAGGAAAGTATATGGAACTCACACAAAGATCGACAATAGGAAAATTCTATTCGTTAACATTTGTTAGAAGTTTTTTGTTGTGGACTTTTACGCTGGCAGTTTGCCTATTAGTCGTTGGTTTTCCCTTGATCGTATTGATGGCAACGGTAGGGGTACTAGCCGCCATCATTTTGCAGTCGGTTTTACCGATGAGTGCCGTTCTGTTGGTAGCAGGGAGTCTGATTGGCTTCAATGTGCTAGCCGTCTTGATTGGCGCAGCGATTCTCACCTTTAAGGGTATCCATCCGCAAGATGTCAGTTGGCTCAGGTGGCTGCACGGCGAAGCAACTCCTTCTCATAGTTCTGTCTATGCATCTTGTCCCCTGACCTGTAATTTGAATCCCTAACTGGCGGTAAGAACACTAGCCAGATAGCGAAAACGTGTAAACGAAATACACTGAAGCTAGTGCAGCCCGGTTACGACCGGGTTTTTCCATGATGATAGGCGATCCCTCCGGGGACGGCTTCGCAGCACACGCTGTTTCAGTAGGGGCATGGCAATGCCATGCCCCCTACTCCCATCTGTTTCTTGTCAATTTTTTATCCTTTCTATTCTTCTATATTTAAAAGGTCATTCAAATCTGAAACTTGTTCGCTATCTGTTAAATCATCACCGAAATCTAATATCATTTGTTTTACCCCAAAATCTACTTCTTCTCGACCAGATACAAAATTGACAAGCTTAACCCAATCTATCTGATGATTTGTCATAAAGTAACGCATAAACTCAGAAGTCATTTCATTGATTTTAGCATTATATGTCGCTTTAAAAACTTCATCCTTCTTTTTAGCTTCTATATCAATTGGTACAATTATTTCTTGATATAGATTTTCATCTTTAGACAAAAAACTCCAGAACGCTTGACCAGCATATTTGTAATAAGCTTTGTCAAGATCTTCATCCTTTTTAAAGCTATTATTGTCTCTCCCATACATACAACCATTCACAGCAATAATTTCACTTATACAACCTTTTTGCCGTAAAAGCTGCTTGGCTTTTTTGAAATTTTCTTTCATTTTATTAACTTGATCTGAATTGCCCCAATTTGTTCCAGATTTAATTCCTACAATATAATAGATGTCTTCTCTTTCAAACTCTAAATCAACGCTTTTTAACGTAGATTTAAATCCTTGATCTAATGTTTGCGAGACATATATAGCAAATTTTTCTAGTAAATCACCAAAAATAGTTTCTTCTTGTGAGGAAAGAAAAGCATCAACAATACTTTTTACAAATTCTTGTGCCAGTTCAATATTTTTAGCTTTAAATAAATAAGGATTTTTGAGTTTAAGAATTTTTTTCAGTTGAAGCTCTCTGAGTTTATCAAATCGTTTCTGATAAAAGGGAGAGAGAACGTGTTGAACTAGATAGTCATAGTAAAGTTGATAAGCAGAATCAGTCATGTAATTTTCTTTAAGTCGATGGTTATTTAAATCTATAGCTGTATTGCTAGACTCTATGATTTGACTGTTTTCTTTGGCTGCGTTAATATTTGACAATGCTAAATTACAGTATTCCTGCTCAATTTCTATCCCGATAAAATTTCTCCCTAATTCCTTAGCAGAAACGCAGGTTGTTCCAGAACCCAAAAAAGGATCTAGCACGATATCATTTTGAGCAGTAAACAACTTAATAAACCATGAAGGCAGAGATTTTGGGAAAGCGGCACTATGGCGTTTATTCCCGCATTCAGTTGCTAAATGTAAAACATTAGTAGGATAAGCCTTGTCACGCCCCAACCAATTCGATATATTTTTTCCAAAGCCACTTTCAACTTTAGAACTATCGCGTCTTTTATCCGTTTCACTGAGATTTTTTAATCGAGAGTTTGCCCAATCTCCCATCGGAACCATGACACTTTCTTGATACATTTTAAATTTTTTTTGCTTGTTAAATTGAAGGCAACGTTCCCAAGCATCTCGAAAGCGATTCGACCATTTTCCAGGATAGCAATTCTTTTTATGCCAAATATATTCTTCCGTCCACAACCACCCTCGTTTTTGCATTTCTAAGATTAGTTGAATGACATAATTATGCCTTTGTCCATTAACGACTTTTTCTTTAATGTTTAGAATAAAAGTTCCCTCTGGTTTCAAAACTCTTTGAAGTTCAAGAGAAATCGGCAGTAACCAATTTACATAATGATCGGGATGAATACCGCCATAAGTATTTTTGCGGCTATCTGCATAAGGAGGAGATGTAACGATAAGATCGACTGTCTCAGCAGGTATCTGCCGTAATATTTCTAGACAATTTCCCCAAATAATTTTATTTTTCCATGCTTGTAAGTTGGCTATTTCTAACTGGCTTAGATCTTCAACAAGAATATTGCATGATTCATTGTTTGCTAGAATCAGGTTACTCATTTTTTATCAAATTAAAATTCTATTTAGGATGGGCGTTGCCCACCCAAAGAGAGTTAAACTTATCAATTGGCGCTCATCGCTCTTTGGAAAGCAGGACGTTCGCTAAGGTGCTTGATGTAGTCTACAACAGCAGGATAATCACTCAAATCGAGTTTCAACATCATGGGAATGTAGCCCAAAAGCGATCCCACTGCTACATCAGCAACACTAAATTCTTTTCCTAAAATGTAGGGTTGGTGGGCGAAGATTTCATTTAATGGCCCTAGTAATTTGGGTATTTCTCGTTCGCGATTGGCTTCAACAAATATTCCTGTTGCTAAGGTGGCATTGGCGCAAAGTACCCATTGAGTGATGATGCTTTTTTCTTCGAGATCAGTGGGCATTTTACCGTATTTTTCGGCCAAATAAAGTAAAATTGCGCCAGATTCCCACAGTTTAAAGTCACCATCGGCGATCGCAGGCACTTTCCCCATCGGATTGATCGCGAGAAATTCGCTCTGTTGGTGTTCTCCTGCTTCCATGTCTAACAGGACAAATTCGTAAGGAACGCCAATTTCTTCCAAATACCACTTAACAATCGAAGCCCTAGAAAACTTTCCGCCGTAAAGCTTGAGCATTGTCAATTCCTCTAGTTTAAATGAATTTTGACTTTTGTAGGGGCACGGCATGCCGTATCCCTACGAGTTTAACTAATGGTTCCAGTAAGAGGAGAACTAGCGATCGCACTGCCCTTGATTGGTATGCGTCCCGCTAAATAGGCTAAGCGTCCTGCTTGGGTTGCCAAACTCATCGCCTGCGCCATAGCGACGGGATTTTGTGACTGAGCGATCGCACTGTTAATTAAAACCGCATCTGCACCCATTTCCATCGCTAAAGCCGCTTCACTAGGGGCACCGATTCCAGCATCGACCACGACGGGAACTTTGGCTTGTTCAATAATAATGCTAATGTTGGCTGCGTTGCGAATGCCCTGCCCTGACCCAATGGGGGAACCCAGTGGCATGACGGTGGCGCAACCGACTTCTTCTAAACGTCTAGCCAGCAGGGGGTCGGCGTTGATGTAAGGAAGGACGGCAAAACCTTCTTTAACCAGTTGTTCGGCGGCTTCTAGGGTTCCAATCGGGTCAGGTAACAAATAGGTTGCGTCGGGAATGACTTCGAGTTTGACGAAATTATTGTCCTCTTGTCCTAGCAATTTTGCCATTTCTCGCCCCAGTCGGGCAACGCGGATGGCTTCTTCTGCCGTCTGGCAGCCAGCAGTATTGGGTAGCATCCAAATTCGGCTCCAGTCAAGGGCTTCGGCTAACCCCTCGTGGCCGGGGGCTTTAGTCTGTACACGGCGCACTGCAACGGTGACAATTTTGCAACCACTCGCTTCTACACTCTGCTGCATGGCTTCAATGCTAGGATATTTGCCTGTTCCCGTCATCAGGCGGGAATGAAACTTGCGTCCGGCAATGATTAAGTCGTCTTCTGACGTGTGGGAAGTTAAACTTTTGGAACCGTTAATAGCGCCAGGCAGGGAAATTTGAGGGTAAGTCATCACTAAAGGGGCAGGAGTAGGTTGAGCGTCAAAGCGATCGCAGCTAAACGCGGTCAATAGCGGATCGGCTTTTGAATTGAGAATTAAATCAGCGATGAGAGAAGCCGTCACGGGAGCGAGTAGAATGCCGTTACGGTAGTGTCCAGTCGCCAAAATCAGATTTTCGCAGTGACTTTTGCCTAAAATGGGCAGTTCGTCAGGGGTTCCGGGGCGAAATCCCCACCAAAACTCCTCAATCGGCCAGTCTGCGATCGCCGGATAGAGGCGCTTTGCCCGCTCAATAAGTGTTTGAATGCCTTGAGGTGTGTTGTGAGGAGTCCAGCCGACATTTTCGGCAGTCGCGCCGACAATTAACCGGCCATCGCGTCGCGGCACGAGGTAAGTTTGCGGCCCGAATAAGATTCTGGGTAAAGGCTCGCTCGGCATTCGCAGGGCTAACATTTGCCCTTTGACCGGATGCACGGGTAACGGGAGAAGTTGACTCGCCCAAGAACCTGTCGCGAGGACGTAGGTTTGCGCTTCTCGTTCGCCAATTGATGTCAAAACACTGGTAATTTTGCCTTGTCGCTGACTAATAGCGGTTACGGCAACGTCTTCTACTAAATCAACTCCCAAATTTTTAGCCGCTTGCAGTAAAGCTTGCATCAGCAGTCGGTTGTCTACTTGTCCGTCTTCGGGGTACCACCAACCGCCGACAACATCGTTGCCCAATCCGGGCTGATAGAGGGTAATGGTCGTTTTATCCCACCATTGTGCGTCAGGAGAACTTGAAGGTGCAGGAGAAGGTAATTCGTAAACGGGCGCGAGAATGCCGCAGGGGTGGTATTCAGGGTTAATACCCGTTAAATCTGCTAATTTCCGCACCCATTCGGGATACAGCCAACGAGACTTGACGCAGAGGTCGCGCATCGGCCCGCCGGGGATTTGTTCGGCACAGGGGGCGAGCATTCCGGCTGCTGCGTGGCTGGCAGCTTGTTGGAAGTCCCGACAAAGGACGGTGACAGAAGCTCCTCGCAGTTTGAGATCGACTGCGATCGCCATGCCAACGATACCGCCGCCGATAATCAAGATGTCACTGTTTGCGTTCATGATTACTGAGCTTACTTTCACCCGTCACTTCTACCTTACAACCTTTTCAGCGACCCGTTGGTGGAAGACCTGATTAAGATTGCTTTAACTAATTTGGGCGCACGCGATGCGCCCCTACATAAGACCACTCGGCACTCTCGGAAATAGAGTTTTATACAGTGTGCTTATCCGTAAAGTAACAAAAAGACACTGTAGAATCAGACTGTCCTGCTTTTTGCTAGGGAGTTAAGTCATGTGGTTGGAAATCGCTAAATTAGTCGAAATCGCTCAACAAATACTCACTTCTTACCGAGAAAATTTTAAGCAAGCCGAAGAACAAAGACGTAACGAACAGGCAAAGTATTTTGAAGGGATTGCTAACCGTCTTAGAGAAGTTGCAAAAGAACTTGATGAAAATAAGAAGGTGGATAGAGCAAAATGGTCACAACTAAAATTTTGTGCTGAAAATTCGTATAAGGCTCTTTCGGGGTTTCGTGGTAAAATGTAGCGACAGCTACGTTTTACCACCCTATCAGCAATGGACTTACATCTAGATATCTTATTAAATTTACCCGATATAACGGTTTTTACTGGTTATTGTCAAGAAAGTTTTACCTT
>JBGTNM010000322.1:0-12548 GCA_041743025.1 Microcystaceae cyanobacterium | reverse complement strand
TTGCGCTGCTGGCCCTTGCCCTGGGTATCGCCCTATGGATTGGCCCCTTTGGTATAGTGGCACCCCGTCATGGCGGACAGGCCCTGGGACAAACCCCGCCGACCGAGGCAGCAGCGCCATTTTTTGCCGATGTGCTGGTGCGGGGGCAGCCGGTGTTTCAGGTGGGGGGGCTGCCCGATGCTAGCGCGACGGAGCGGGCGGGGCAAATCAACCGTCGCATTGCGGCGTTGCTCAACCAGGATACTGACCCAGAGCCAATCGCGGTAAATCAGGATAGCGATCGCAACCTGGCCACACTCCAGGCCAACCAGCAGGTGATCATGACCGTCACCGAGCAAGATGCCCTCGACTTTCACACCGACATCGCTACCCTGGCTCAGCGCTGGGCCGATTTACTCAACCGGGCGACCGCCCGAACTAACCTGGTGGCGGCGGCAACCTACCGCATTCGGGGCACCGCCCAGCAGTTGTTGAGAGACACCCTAGACAACCTGCCCGCGCTGCTGGGTGCCGTCGTGGTGCTGGGGCTGACCTGGCTGCTGGCGGCGGTGGTGCGCCACGCCGTGCTGGTGTGGGCCGAGAAAACCGAGGGCGATCGCACCACCGAAGTGCTGATCAGCCGCCTCTGCTACGGCGGCGTGTGGACTTTGGGATCGGTGATTGCCCTGGGGGTGCTGGGGCTCAACTTTGCTGCCCTAATCGGCACCCTGGGGCTCACCAGCGTCGCCATTGGTTTTAGCCTGCGCGACGTGCTCAGCAACTACATCTCGGGGGTGATCTTGCTGGCCAGTCGGCCCTTTCGCATTGGCGACCAGATCGTGATCAACAACTACGAGGGCACCGTCACCCAAATTCAGCTGCGGGCCACCACGGTGCAAACCTACGACGGTCGCCTGGTCTATATTCCCAACCAGGAGGTATTTCAAAGCAGCATCACCAACAACACCGCCTCCCCGGTGCGGCTCAGCAGCGTCACCGTCGGCCTCGACCACAGTGCCGATCTGCCCGACCTGTTTGATCGCATTCAGCAGCAGATGAAGCAGATTGACGGCGTTGAGCTAGACCCCGAACCGATTGTGCTCGTGCGCGAACTCACCCCAACCACCGTCAATCTAGAGGCCCAATTTTGGGTTAACTCGCGCAAAAGCTCATTCTTGCAGGTCACCTCGCGGGTGCTGGCGGCGATCAAGCTCACCCTGCAAGAGGCCCAGTTTGCTGAGCCGGTGGCTCCGAGTGCGATCGCCTCCGAATCGCTTTCCATCGAAGCCGATATCAAACTGCACACCGAAGAAAACCTGCCCAAATAAAATTACTATTGGACATTTCACAGCTTAAGAGGAAATAGAATGTGGGGCGGTAGTCATTCCAAATCAAAAATCATCGTCAATCCTCAAGCTCAACACACTAATGCCTTGCAGTTCATCCTTGCAATCAATTTTGACAAGCCTAGAGATATTAACAATAAGAATAACCATCCTAAAAGCTTGATAGACAAGATCTCAAAGAATGAAAAATGCATATTTCCTAAAAACCGACTACCAAAAGACAAGAAAACCTGGCTCAAAACACCATTGATGCAAAAAATGCCGAGACTGTATTTAGAAAGAAGATAAATTGAGGGTTTTATAATAGATGGGAAATCCTTCTCCGAAATTGATGCAAAGCATAAAAATAGTATCGGTACACTGGCGATACAGGTAAACATAACGTACTCAAAGGGAGGAACGGTCCCTAAAGTCAAAGAATAAAGATAACGATACTCACCCACAAACATTCCACCTAAAGCTATTAGGATGGCTAACTTAGCAGCAACGGGTATTCTTTTAGATAATGCAGAAAGCTGAAATAAATTTCTGCTTAGCACAATTCCAAAAACCATATATATCAGCCAGTAAATTATCAATGGCCTCTTAATAATTCGAAGCCAAACCAAAAGATTGCTAAAATCCTTGGTGGACAACAGAAAATGAATTAGAGTGAAAAATAGGATTTGAAAAATACACAATGAAAATAGAACGCTTCGCCGAGCCGCCCAATTTCTTGTCCAGAAAAATAAAAAGAGCAGCTGAAAAATGATCAGGAGATAATAAGCACCTGTGAAAATCTCTCCTACGGCGATATCGTAGACAATCTCTCCGGGCGCACTGCCTGTAAATGATTTAACAAAAATCATGAGGCTAAACCATGCCAAGGTAGGAATTGCTAATCGGTATAGCCGCTTAGTTAGTAAGGAAGTTAATCGACAATCCTGCCGCTTATATACCGATAATTCTAGTAAAAAAAATGAAATCGTTATAAAAATTGGCACACAAAAGCGGAGGGGTGAAAACAACACATCAAGCAGTAGTTCGCTTTCCACATATGTAGACCTAGGAACGAAAATAGAATGGTATGATACTACAGCTATGATGCTGATAGATTTCAGCACATCCACAAAAAAAATTCTTTCTGATGAAGATGTTTTTAAGGCTTTCATAATAAATAAGATTATCTCCACTCAGTACCAGAAAGCCGAGCAAAGAGTATGAATCGGCTCTAATGCTCCCACATACTCATCCAAACAGCTTTCAGGAAGCTATTGCCAATAAGCATTTCAGCTATCTCTGTCTTTCGTAATCTAAGGGATAACTGATGGCTTAGACCCTGCTAGCCAAGTATCTAGGCTCTTCATGTATGGAGCTTGATAAATAGTAAACAAGGATTATCCTTACGGACTGACTCCAGCAGATGAACCAGTCACTTGGCGAAAGATCTGAACAATCATTACAGGTATCCTACCTTTAGAAAACACAGAAAGAAGAAGAATATACATAGACACCATTATTACCGGCTTAATTAACACTCCCCAGCCCTCTAGAGTAGGTAAAACCATCGCTAGCATTATTGAGCCAACAGTTGAAATGGTAGGAACTAAGACAGGTTTAACCATTGAAAGAACATTCCACTCGGCCGTGCGGCATGTAGTTATCCAAAACCAAATGGTCGCCCCTATCCCCATCACTAAAGCGGAAGAAATTGCAACACCTGTAACATTGCCAACGACAGCACCAATATAGAAAGCCAGGACAGATATAGGAACTAAGACCCAGTTGATAAATGCATTTATGTGAGCTGCATCCATAGCATTCAATGCAGTGCCCAAAATTGACATAAATCCCCGCGCATAAGCAAATATTAAGACGATTTGGAAGAGTGGCACAGCATCTTTCCAAGGAGAGCCGTAGAGAGACGGAATTAACCAAGGTGCCGTTACAAAACCAAGTCCATAAATAATAGAGTAGCCAATGGCATATAGCTCTAGCATCTGGCGAACATAAGATTCCCGACCCTGACTATCTCTCTTAGAAAGCACAGAAAAATTAATCTTGTTTATTTGAGAAAGGGCAAAAGTTGGCAACATGGCCAACTGGTAAGAGACGCTATAAAACCCTAGGGAAGTTGCTCCAAGTAATTTACCAATAATTAAGTTATCTATATTAGTGTTGGCATAAACGGCAAGATTTATGCTTACCATGCTTGTGATGAAGCCGCGTACATCCTTGACAGCTTCCTTATCAGGAAAAAATTTATAGGATAAGGGGAAAGGACATAAAGCGCGTTTAAGTATAGTGTGAACTACTTCTGCAAAAATTTCAGCAACCGCGAACGACCAAACTCCTCCTCCTAATGCTGCACAAGAAACTGCTCCAACTAATCTGGCGACTCCTGCTCCTACAGTGCAAATAGCAATTGCTCGAAATTTCATTTGGCACTGTAAAATTGCGCCTCTAGTACCTGCCCCTGCGCCAATAAGAAAAATTAGACCTGTTAAAGCCGTGAGAGGAAACAGAACAGGGACATTAAAGAATAATGAAAGGGGATAACCAGCTATTAGCTGAATAACAAACATTCCCAGCGAAATGGTGATCCCTAAGCTGTAAACTGCATTGACGCGAACTCTATCTTCTACGCCTCGCTGAATAAGTACTGAGGCAATTGCTTGATCCTTAAATAGACGAGATAGAGTAATTACGAGTAAGACCATTCCCCAGATGCCAAATTCCTCTGGAGAGAGTAATCTTGCAAGAAATAACTGACCAAGTAACTGAGAAATTTTCGCAACAACGAAACTTGAAGTTAGCCATAGACTACTTTTAGCAATTTCTGATTTTTTACTACGACTCATAATTTAATGTTTCTTCCATCTACAAGATTTAAACTCAAGTCTTCACTATGTGGCGGTAAAGTTCAGAGTCTCGTACTACATTTATTTACTCAGAGTATTCTGCATAATGCAAGAAGAGCTTTTCAGAAAGGAGTGCTATTTTCATGATAGGTATAGCATCGTGATTGAACGACGTCATTTCGACTGGAGGGAGGAATCTCGGACTCTGCTAAAGATCTAGATGTCTTGACTCTGATTCACTCCGTTACTCCGTTGGAGTCGCTCCGCGGTTGCATCCCAGTCTTGCAAGTCTAGAGATGAGACGACCTTCAAAGCCCTTGACCCTCGTAGGTTTGATGACTACGCATTTGTACTTATTGCAAAACTGGGATGCACCCCGCTCCGCGAACGACATGACAGGGCAACGTTTATTCAGGGCCACCTACTTAGCTATTAACTATCCGACAAGACAGCCTAATATTTTGGGATATTCTAATACAGAACGCTTAACTCAGGACACTGGTATATTAAAAGAAGATGATTAGCCTTAACCCTCGGGGCAAAAAGGTTACCCTGATTTATCCTCAGATTCTAAAAGGACTCGCCAAGCAGAGCTCTCAGCTATATACCACCGGTTAGAAGACCAACGCCTAGTGTGCGTAAAGGATAAGCTAGCTTCTTCAGTCTATTAATTTGAATAGTTTTTGTGGGATATATCTTAATTTGCTATAGAATTCCGCATAAATCATGAAGAACTGTAAGGTAGGTGCCTCGCCTACATGACCAAGATGTCCCTTGCACTTCCACTAATCAATTCAGGTTGCCATAAAAATCACTATACTCCTAGAATAAGTAAAACAATTCTACAACTAATTTTATATAAACAGAAAATTACTCATTTCGTAAGCTAGATATAGACAGAAATCTGATGTAGCTAACTTTAGGCGTTAATCAAAAAGAGTATCTAGATCTCTATACGACCCCTATTATAGGTTCTGAAGAGCCAACCAACATACCTCAAACACGTCTGTTGAATCAATTAGCCTGGTTAGAATAAATCAAGCGATGGGGAATAACTACTGCTGCGTTCTCTTTGCCCCCTGCTCCTAATTTATCTCTTAGAGCCTTGTCCTCACAAAGCTTTAAAAGAGACTGTTGAAAATCAGTAATAGAATTTGGCTCTACTAAAAGACCGGTTACGAAATGTTTTACAGCATCGGATACACCGCCAACCCGACTTGCGATGACCGGCTTGCTAAAATAGCCAGCTTCTAAATAAACGATCCCAAACCCTTCAATGCTAGAGATTTCCTCAAGATGAACAGTAGGCATGGCAAAAATATCACAAGCAGCATAATAGTACGCTAACTCAGCTTCTGGCACGTATCCGGCAAAATGTACTCTGTCAACAACATCTAACTGATCTGATAGCGCCTTTAGTTCAGCCATCATCTCGCCCCGGCCACATATTACATAGCGAACGTCGACGCCGTTTTCTAGAAGACCAGGGATACTTTGAATAACACGATCAAAACCCTTACGACGAATCAGTCTGCCAACAGATAAAATCAAAACAGCTGACTCAGGGATTGTGAACGTCTGCCTTATCTTACTGTTCGCTTTCCATGCTTCTGCACCTGCCCCAAATTTATCATTTCTAAGGCAAGGATTTATGACAAACAGCTCTACATTAGGAGAAAGTTTTTTTTCAAGACAATTTTTGGTAAAGTTGCTATTACAAACTACTCCCTCTGATCGTCTTATAGTTATTGAAAATAGTTTCCTTAGTGCTGGATTGCGGAGAGCACGCAGAAGGTCATCTCCATGGAGATAGATGAAATATTTTGCGGGAATGAGGTAGCTCAGCAACAATAATGAAATAAAATCATAGCCGTGAAACCACTCAATATAATCATATCGATGAACGGCATAAAGCTTTAGAGCCATAAAAAACTCAAAACACATATACCAGACTTGTTTAACCAGTTTGCCCGCTTTTGACTTTTCTAAAAAAAGCGGGCTCGGCCAGCGATATATTGGGAAAGACTGTCGTCCGTCAAATGTACTGGAATTTGATACCTGGGATGTTAAAACAATTACCTCGCTAGGATCTTGTAAGCATCTATTGTACGCATAATCTTCTATTCCGCCTTCCTTAGGTAAAAAAACTCTGGAAACAACTAATACTTTTCGTTTGCTTATAGAATTCACTATCTCTAATACCTCAACGTCTATTATCCGTAACCTAATACTTACACCACTAATTTCTTGCTAACAATAAATCTTTCTAGCAGGAGATACTTCACTCACTGAAGTAATTGGGTTAAGTCAATCATCTGTTTGGCATAGCCTAAAGGGCTACATTCATCTCTTATCCAACTCTTACCCTTTATCAATAGTTGAGAGGTAACTGGACTATTAAAGGTATCGACGATCATATCGGAAACTTGTTTTGTGTTTTCCGGATCAACTACCCAATTAGGTGCAAAGTTTTTTAGTATTTCACTGATGCCACCCGTATTACTCCCAACTACAGGCACACCACAGGCGATCGCCTCAACGACAACACGCCCAAAGGGTTCTCTCGGGGCTAGGGTCAGTACAATATCTGCGTACCTATAATATTTTTCTAGTTCGTAAGTAGGAGGCAGTATTGTAAATCTTTCGCTAATATCAGCCTGCTTAGCAAAATTAATCAGGTCTTGACTTAACTTTTTTTCAGGGGAAATATCTTGCCCAATTATTACTAAATGGCAATGATGACCCCTATTTTTAAGTTCAGCTAAAACTGGAATTAGGGCTCTTAGATTTTTATCATTAACTTCATAGGGCTTACTAATTCGAGATGGAGTAAGTATTATTTTTGCCCCTGATTCTACGATAGCTTTTAAGTTGCTTGGAGGTGAATCTAGTGACTCTGAGTTTTTGAAATCATCAAACTTATCCAAATCTACTGGCTGGTACATTATATTGCGAACGTTCAGCCCAATTTTTCGGATGTAGCTAGCAGTAAAGTTAGAATTGCAAATGCCTTCGGGTGCTAATAAAGCAAAAGTAACTCTTCTAGCGAGGTGACCCAAGATTTTTTTAGAATGTGCTAAGTCGTGAAAAAAATGGTAAGTGCGTCTGCCACTTATCCGCAGCTGAGGCGATGCTCGGATTAATATAGGAAAATGTCTCTTAGAAACCCAATTGTCTAACAGCAGAGGGTTTCCCACAGGCTGTCTATGAACCCATTCAAGTGATTTTTGCAGAAATTCAGAATGATCTTCAGCCTGAATATACTGCAGGCAATGTAATTGACCTGACTTAATCAGATAGCTTTCGTTGGTAGAACCTTGTTTTACTAGAACACATATTCTATCAGCTAAACCAAGTTCTTCAAATCCTTTTATCATAGCTGAGAGAGTTACCAAGGTTCCTCCCAAGCTCAACCATGAACCAGGTATAACAATTAACTTTTTATCTTTAGAGTCCATAAGTCTAGATTTGTTACTGAGTTCGTTATCTTAATTTTTGAGAGACTTAGGATTGTTTCTTAACTTATTTTTGACGCTATCAGAGGCTCTATCTTGAGACTATATATTAATCAAGCTAAATAGAAGTGCTGCTTCTATTTAGCTTGATTTGGACGTATTTTTTGAGCCCATTTTCAAGAACTATATTTCCTTCATCTGAATTTAACGCACACATGCTTATCCAAGCTAATCTTACAAATACATCCTTCAAAGCTCTTCTAATATAGAAGCTTTCAATAAAAACTAGCTTCGTGACTCGAAGTAAATGCAGTAAGGAAGCAGGACTGCTTTGGATCATTTTCCAAGTCATGTAATCAGCGTCATTCTCGCTATAAAACCGTTGATTGAGATTAAGCTTTTTTGCAGTTTGATTGATGACATCTATTACTTGTTGACGATGGTAAATATGGTAATCAATTTTTTTTGAACCCCCGTGAGCATTATTTGAATGAAAACGATAATAGGTAAGACCTTTATCTAGCTTACCTATCTTTCCGTAAAAAGGTGCCGCATTAATAAGATAAGCATCGCTAGACGTTTTCCAAGCTGGTACCGGCATGATCTTTTCAAGGACCTGACGTCGAAAGGATATTGCAGAGGTTCGCATTGAACCATATTTACCAACTTTTAGAAGGAGAGGTCTCGCATCTCCTTCAGTAAGCGAACGATTTGAATTTCGTCCTATTTCATTACCCGCCACATCTATGGAAATACATAGGTGAGATATTTGCACCCAGTCAGGATGAGAGTTAAATCCATCTACTATTTCTTTTAACTTTTCCTCGGCAAAGTAATCATCGGAATCCAAGAAGCAGATAATTTCACCACTGCTACGTTCAAATCCCGCATTGAACCCACTTCCCTGACCGCCATTTTCTTTGAAAACAGATATCAAGTCTGAATGGTGATTTTTGTATGAGTTAATTACCTCTTTAGATTCGTCAGTTGAACCATCGTCCACAACTATCAGCTCAAATTTTTGATAGCTTTGAGCTAATACACTTTCAATTGCCTGACCAATAAACTTCCCATAGTTGTAGTTTGCGATTATTACACTGATGAGAGGAGATTTATCAAGTCTTGTTAACGTATCTTGGTTTAACTGAAAGGGAGGTAGTAAAGAATTTTTCATGTCAACACACAATAGAGTGAATACAAAAATAAATGTCAGCTATAAATCATTAGGACTCAAGTACTTCTGCCAACAGGCAGGTTTTACCAATTGACTGTTAGCAGTTTGATTGGGTGCATCCTAGTCTCGCAAGTCTAGAGCTAAGACGTTTTTAAGGCCTTTGGTTCTCGTAGGTTTGAAGACCACTAATTTGTAATTATTGCAAAATTGGGATGTGCCCAATTTGATTTAACTATATATCTCTTTTTCTATAATGATTCCATTGCCTGGCGGGCTTATTTTACGCTAAAGATTTTTGATCGTATATACCCACGCAACCCGTACTCTAAAATAAGAGTGCCTTGACCTGGAAGGGCAGATATAGTTCGAGACATGAAACGAATAAATGAGTCTCGAGGGCTGCGGCCAATATCAATGCTTTCTCTTATCGAAAGGTAAGCTATTCTAAAAATCTCATTTAGATTTCCACCACCTTTCTCAATTGCCTTATAACTTAGGTAGTCGACATCACGACTTAAATCAAATGAATCAGTAAATCCTTTTTGCTGAGCGGCCTCATTAATAAAAGATGCAATCAATTCACGCTGTTGAATCAGCCTTGAGAGATTTTTGCTATGTGCTCTGATATTTTTTCCATGGATTCTGTAGAACATCAGAGGCTCATTTAGGCTCCCGACATCACCATAGAAAGGGAGTTTAGAATTCAGAAAAGAATCGATGCCGCAATTACCTCTGACGGGCATGATCATCTGTAGCACGTCACGTTTAAATGCTAAAGCAGATGTGATGCCAGATGCATATTTTCCCCATTTGATTAACCAGGGTGTTACATCTCCCTTACTTAGTCTGTCAGAGGTACTCTTGCCAATAACTTTTCCCTCTTTGTCAACTGTTTTCCAACAGTGACTAATAAATATCCAACTTGGATTAGCTTCAAATGCTTTCACAACTTTACTAAGTTTGTCGTGATGATAGTAGTCATCAGCATCAAGAAAGCAAATGATTTCTCCACTAGATTTTTCAAATCCTGTGTTTCGTGATGCGCTCATTCCTCCGTTTTCTTGGAAAATAGTGATGACCTTAGATGAATAATGACTAATGACCTCTCGAGAATTATCTGTAGAACCATCGTCAACTACGATGATTTCAAAATTTGAGTAAGTTTGTTCAAGAACGCTATCTATTGCCTTAGACAAATAGGAACTATAGTTATAATTTGTAATAATTACACTGACTAACGGATTGTCCATATAAAGAGCTAATAGGGATGATGATAGTTGATTTGATTAGCAAGTAAAGCAAATGACTGGTTGGCCAGAAATCTACGGTAGATGATGAAAACTTATATTTTAACAAAGAAAACTATAGCACTATCTTAAAACCGACATAAGCAGCAATTAAGTTGGATCTGCTCGCTGATATCCATTTTTTATACACTATTCACTCACCAAAAGATTTTATAAGATGCTCTGTCAACTTAGGGCCAGCAAGCAGCTCTTTGTTGAGAGGCAGCGGTGGCTGGATGATGCTCTGTCTAACTTCATCTATTGACAAACAGCAATGAACACCAAAAGGCTCAACACTTTTTGCAAATAAGAATTGGTGATTGTCAATATGCTCTTGGTATTTAGCTAACCGAGGAACGATTATAAAAGGGGTAACCTGACGCGCGAGCCACCTAGTTGATCCTTGACCAGCGTGGGATATAACTAGCCTCGACTGTTTTACGTTACTCTCTAATTCCAGATGGGTAACTAGCGGAGATGTAGTTACAAAATTATAACCCAAGAGGCATGACACATCACTTACACCATGCTGCACGAACAAAGGCTCGTCGATGGAACCTTCATCTATTAGGCTTTTAATCCATTCGATTACTCGATTGAATTTAATTGGTATAGTTCCAAGAGTGACTGTAATCATATTCTCTGATCTATATGATCTATTAATTGAACAACTCTCTGAAGGTAAATAATCTGGATCTGTTCTGATTTTTGAGATTTATTACTTCACATCTTAGAGTGTGGTTTTCAAGCAACTTCAATCTGTTATTCACTGCTATTGTTCACCACAAAGTCAGTATAACAAAAATATTTTTATGCTGCCATCTTGGAATTAACGTTGTCAAAGTGATTTGCCTTTAACTCGCTTAATCAGGATAGATCATCAATATTGACTATATTTAAAGTAACAAGACTTAATCGTTTTCAATATGGCTTTGTTTTTTCATAATCGCTGAAAGCCTGGAGTGACAAGGATTGCAAGTACTTAACCTATCTGGTGCCTAGTTCATTTTACCTACCTATTCCTGTTTTGAAGACTGACCTCACTAGGGAATTTCTAAGCCATCTAGTGTGGATCCTAATTCATAGGAGTGCAGGCTGATTTTGAGATTCTTGTTTAGTAAGTTCTTTGCCGGAGTTTGCCTTGACTCACCTGGAGAAGGACTCCTATTAAGAAATTGAGGCTGTACAGCCTTGAACTCGTGAGGGAGAACGTTCTATAGGTAGGGAGCCTGGATGGCTAGGATAAGCCAAAGATAAAACTCCTGCCTTAAACATGTCCTTTGAAGGTGGCCCTAGGATATTTTTCTACTAGATTAGGCCACTGAACATAGAAATGGTCGGCTAATCGGTAGACAAATTTTCCGGATAAGCTCAGATCATCGGAACGAGAAATACTTTCGATGTATACAAACCGAATGCCCAGGATTCTGGACGCGATCCCGAAAGTTACAGCAATACTAGCGCCAGTGGAAATAACTAGGTCTGGCTTTTCAGTCTGAAGAATCTTGATGACAGAGGGAGTGTTCTTTGCGGGCGCCACCACGTCTCTAGGAGCTTGATAAGGCAACCAATGAACCTGCTCAACGCCTTCGAGGACTGCCGTATCACTTTGTTTGTCGGTAACCCAGACACGCTCATGCGATGACCAGAAGCTTTCCAGGCCTCTCATTGTTGAGAAGTGTCCGCCAGAAGTACAAACAAGCATTAATTTCATGAAAGTTCCAGTCTTAACCTTTGGTCTAGATGCATTGACGAAAACATGAATTTAATGCGGTCTTGCACTCCTTTTCTTGTTTTCGGCTAGTTCTCATAGCAAGCTCAAACCGGATTTGCTTGAGATGTTAGCGGTATTAGTGAGTATATCTTACTGAACGTGTGTGTAGTTTGCAGAGAGTAGTTTCATGTAATCAACATGACTATCTTTAAGAAAACTTTGTAATTGACTGTCACAATAGGGTCAAGGCATTGTGAATGAGAGAGCAGTCTGTAGGGTAGGGGCTCAGTGATGTAGACCCTGGTTGCCTGACACAAGTTCCGAAAACATTGAAAATACGTTGGCATAGAGCCAATAGCTCACAGACTGGAGCCGAAAGGCTTAATCCGATATGCTTTTGGGCGACGCGTCTAGCGATAAATCAGGGGTTTCCAAAGATGCGTCAGGCAGTCAGGATGCAGACACCCGTGGTGGTCATCTCAAACGTGGCTATATGGTGAGCAATGGTGCTCTCTACATAGTTTAGCGTCTGTGGCAAGGGGGGTGAAGTTGGTTTGCCAATCTCGGCTAAAAAGCTAGGCTCAGCCGCTTAGCTGAGATTGGGGCGAGTATGGGGCGTTGCTGAATTCAGGTATGAATTGACTTTGGAATGGGCACGTCACCGAACTTGAGATAGTGAAGTAGCAAACGAACAGAGTGCTTCAGCATGTCTACGGACTTTGAGTAGCACAGCGTCTTCCGGTGCAAGCGAGCG
>JBGTNM010000321.1:0-6506 GCA_041743025.1 Microcystaceae cyanobacterium | reverse complement strand
CTCTTAATGTTGCTATTACAAATGCTATTAATGCTATTTCTGAGGATGATGCTATCAATTGGTTTCACCATTGTGGTCTCTTTGCTGAGTCAATTCGATGATCTATAATTGTGGCTTAACTGGTCTCAAATTGCTGTAAGTATGCCATTTTCAATAAACTTAGAATCAGCATTACTATTTCTATCTCTAGAGGGTTTATCTTTTTGTTTGTTGATGCTGGGACTTTTTTTCGATGAATTTTTCTTAGAGGTAGAATCAATTGTGATTTATTTAAAAGAATTTCGGTTAAGCAACTTATTTTCTTTATTAAAACTATTAATGAAATTATTGTTAGGAATTATATTGGTTGCTTTAATCATTAAATTGTTCTCTTTTATTCCAAGGGTTTTTCAAAATTTGCAGTCTAATATCAATGATAATATCATAAATATTTTATGGTTTTTCCTGTGGTTATTGTATGGTGGGTTTTTATTGTTTGGTTGTGGATTTTTATTGTTTGGTTTAAGAGAGATAACAATAGAGTTGTTTGAAGCTTCCCAAGAAAGACGTAAGATCAAAAAACTTACTAGCATTTTCCATTCTAGAGCTTCTAAAATTGTATCTCGCCAACAGGTTGCTATTGGATTTAACTCCCTTAAAACTAATTGGGGACGACTGAAGTATATTGAGTTTCTCCAAAATCAAAAAATTAAACCCCAAGGAGAATGGCCAGACGGCAACTTACCGAATATCAACAATGATGAAGCGAGTACCTTACTAGCAAAATTAGAAGAAAAATGGTTAGGTTTGGATAGATAACAATAGATGAGTAGGGACAATAACCTAAAATACAGCTAAAATAAGTTAAACGTAGCACCGCCTGGAACTTAAGTTCCAGGCTAATAGCCAAAGTCATCTTTAGATGACTCATCTGAAATTTTAAATTTAGTCCATTTTAATGGACTTAAGCTATTAGCCGTGAAATTGATTTCACGGCGGACGGTGAAACCCAACTAGCAAGCTATATCTAGGCTTAAGCTGACATCAATGGGGCGATGCCCACCCTACTATTATTTAACTGATAGAGATGGCAAAAATAAGTATATTATAGTCACAGTCTTGTCGGACAATGGCTGATGAAGCAATTTCAAACGAGTTAACGTTTGCCTCTTACCTTACTATGCCCTGATAACTGTTCACTGTTAACTGTTCACTGTTAACTGTTCACTGATATCAGACATCGCGATCGCTAATCGGTTCACGCTGTTTAATTAACTCAATGGCGCGGCTGACACTTTCGGGGAAAATGACAACCAAGCCGTCTTTCGAGATCTGTGAGAGTCCCGCTTCAATGGCTTGAATTTCATCCAAAATGATTTCGTATTGTGCGTTGGTATTTTCTTGCTGGATGCCTTTAATAATCAAGTCTGCGGCTTCTCCTTCCGGCCGTCCTCGCTTGTCGTCGTCTTCTTTGACGATAATGCGATTGAAGACTTGAGCGGCAATTTGACCGAGGAGGATTAAATCTTCATCACGGCGATCGCCCGGCCCCCCAACAACCCCCAAGCGTTCGCCAGTCCAATTACAGACGAAACCGCCAACGGCTTCATAACCTGCTGGATTGTGGGCATAATCGACCAGCGCGTGGTATTCTCCCAAATCGAACAGGTTCATCCGGCCGGGGGTTTGGTCAGCAGAGGTTTGGAAGGTTCTGACCCCTTGGCGGATGATTTCGATGTCTACGCCGTTGGCAAAAGCGGCCAGGCAAGCAGCTAAAGCATTGGCAATCATAAACGGGGCTTTGCCACCCATCGTCATCGGAATTTTCTCGGCTTGTTCGATGCGTAGCGTCCATTTGCCTTCGAGGATTGATAAGTAGCCATCTTCATAGACCGCAGCCATTCCTTCGCGGCGGAGGTGTTCGGCAATGAGGGGATTGTCGGGATTCATCGAGAAATAGGCCACTTTCCCTTTGACCCCTTCGGCCATCGCACTAACGAGCGGATCGTCAGCGTTGAGGACGGCATAGCCATCGGGACTGACCACTTCAGCGACAACGCTTTTGACTTTGGCCATCTGTTCGATCGTGTTGATATCGCCCAATCCTAAATGGTCGGCAGCGACATTGAGAACGATACCGATATCACAGGTATCGAAAGCCAGCCCCGATCGCAGGATGCCTCCTCTGGCAGATTCCAAGACGGCGATTTCGACGGTCGGGTCTTTGAGGATAACACTAGCACTTTGGGGGCCGGTGTTGTCGCCTTGTTCGACGAGATACTCATTGACGTAGATGCCGTCGGTGGTCGTGTAGCCTACCACTTTCCCCGTCTGGCGGTAGATGTAGGCGATCAGGCGGGTGGTGGTCGTTTTGCCGTTGGTTCCCGTTAGCGCAATGATGGGAATGCGGCTAGGAGTTCCCGGCGGAAAGAGCATATCGATGACGGGGGCGGCAATATTGCGAGGCAATCCCCGACTGGGGGCGACGTGCATCCGAAATCCGGGGGCGGCATTCACTTCGACAATCACGCCATCGACTTCCCGCAGAGGTTTAGTAATGTCAGGGGTGACGACATCAATGCCAGCAATATCGAGGCCAATGGTTTTGGCGACACGTTCGGCTATCCAGATGTTTTCTGGGTGAATTTCGTCGGTGCGATCAATGGCAATACCGCCCGTACTGAGGTTAGCAGTCGCTCTGAGGTAGGCAATTTTGCCCCAAGGAAGGAAGCTGCCCAGTTGGTAGCCTTGGCGTTCTAACACGGAGAGTGAGGTTTTATCGATTTTAATCTTGGTTAGGACGTTATCGTGTCCTTCCCCTCGGTTGGGGTCTTGGTTGGTGATGTCAATGAGTTCTTCAATGCTATGCTGTCCGTCGCCAATGACGTGAGCGGGAACCCGCTCAGAGACAGCGACTAACTGGCCATTAATCACTAACAGGCGATGGTCGCTTCCTCGATAGTAGCGTTCGACGATCACCGAGCGGTTTTTAGATTCTTGACCGGCCAGGTCGTAGGCTTCTGCGGCTTCTTCCCAACGGTTAATATCGATGGTGATACCCCGTCCGTGATTACCGTCTAGAGGTTTAATGACGATAGGATAGCCGCCAACATCTTTGATCGCGCCTTCTAATTCCTCAAAATATTGAATCGTCGTTCCTTGCGGCACGGGAATGCCCGCATCTTGCAGGATGGTTTTCGTGCCTTCTTTATCGCAAGCTAGCTCAACGGCTAAAATACTAGAGAAGTCGCTAAGCGTCGCTTGTACGCGCTTCTGATGCACCCCATAGCCGAGTTGCACCATAGCTCGCGCACTCAGTAGCATCCAGGGAATTTTGCGGGTTTCGGCTTCAGTGATAATCGTCTCGGTACTGGGGCCGAGAGCGGCGTTGGCGTAGAGATCGCGCAAATCGACCAGGTCTTGTTCTAATTCTTCTAAGGGGTAAGTTCCTCTTTCAACGAGGGATTGGCACAGCCGCACAGCAGCGCGTCCGGCATAGCGCCCAGCCTGTTCTTCAACGTATTCAAAGACCACGTTGTAAGTACCGGGGTTAGCCGTTTCTCGCGTGCGTCCGAAACCAACCGCCATGCCAGCGAGTTCCTGCAACTCTAGAGCGATATGTTCGATGATATGCCCCATATAAGTGCCTTGCCTGACGCGCTCAAAAAAGCCGCCTCGATACCCTGGCGAACAGTAGTGCTCGATTAAACTGGGCAACGCGCCTACCAAGCCGTCATAAAACCCAGGAATCTCGTTGGACGGTTTATCGGCAAGATCCTCTAGGTCAAGGCGCATGACAATGAGCTTTTTGCGCCGAATACTCCAATAATTAGGGCCGCGTAGGGTCAAGGTTCGTAGAATTTTCATGTTTGCCGTTACTTACAAATCCGCACTCATTCGCACGAACAGGCTAAATCCTATTATTAATTGTCTAGCTTGAGTCGTCTTTTGAACTGTTCATAGTGAACAATTTTCGAGGGGTCAGAGAGACCTCGGTTTGCAAAGGAGTCTCCGATGCGGAGCGAGTGTGGTCTTGGGGGTTTCCCCCATGAACAACTCGCGTTGGGGTTCCCAAGGCAGTCCGTTGCGCGGGTTCCCCGCGTTGTAGGATCTGCCGCCCCGTTGTAGGGAGTGGCGTGAAACCCCGCTTTCTGCGGACTGCCTTATTTTAGGGGACGTACCGAGGCTTCCTCTGACTTCGTTAAGATTGAATGAACACTCAGCAATAATTAATCAACAGTTATCAATTATTAATAGCACTATCTCAAATTTTCGTGGGGTTTTAGATAGTTCTTTTTACCTGAGTTTGGGGTAAATTGACTGATTTTACTGCGTCTATTTCTCCTTAAATGGCTTTTAATTTTGCCAAGAGCGATCACGGGCAAAATTTTAGACAACTTTGGGAATGGGTTGATGTTGGTGGAGATGGTAAGCATCGCCGTGAGAGAGAATGTGAACCCGCAAATTATGCAAGCTTAAAGGGTTACTGGCTTCCACCCCTTCTTGGTTAGTGTAGGTCAAGTCTCGCCCATCAACAACGGTGACCGTTCCCCGTCCGATGACGCGAATCAGTCCCTCTCGTTCAAACAAAGCACAAGTATCTTCATCAATGCCAATGCCCAAGCGTTCGGGATGGGTAGACAAGGCACTCAAGAGGCGAGCCATGCGATTGCGGTTGTGGAAGTGCTGATCGACAATAATTTCAGGGACAATGCCCAATCCCATTGCCATATCGACGAGAGACCGATTGGGAGCTTCGCCACTGCTGCCCCCAGCAATCATGTGATGTCCCATCACGGCTGCTCCAGCACTGGTTCCCGCCAAAGTGATCTCGCCGAGTTGGACGCGCTGGCGGATGCGTTCCATGAGGGGGGTATCGGCTAGCAGTCCACACAGTCGCAATTGGTCGCCGCCGGTGAGAAAAACCCCCGTACATTCCTCGACGTATTGCTGAAAGTAGGGGTCTTCCCCTTGAACGCGATCGCGAATGTCCAACACTTTGACGTATTTAGCACCCATTTCCTCAAAAATTTGTTGGTAGCGCTCGCCAATGAGGTTGGGTTCGCGTGAAGCGGAAGGGACAATGGCTAGCGTCGCCTCCGCACCTCCCGCACGCAACCAAAAGGTTTGCAGGATTTCCTTGCCGTGAACTTTATCTTCTGCACCGCCAATAATCAAAATGGCGGTTGTCGTGGATGGGGACATAGGACTTTCTGGGGATTGAGTCTCTAAATGCAACATTGTGTAGCCGACACTAAAACACTAACAATGGCTAACAGAGCGTTCGTTGATGGTTATTGAGTTTTAACTCGGTTTTGAAACCTAAGAGCATATTCTGAGTTAAAATCGGCATAATTGATAGTTTAACGTACATCAAAGAACTGGGACAAAAGTTAGTCCATGTTAATGATTGTTAGTGTTTTAGTAACTAATTAACAACCCTGCTCAAATTCCCCCCTTTGACGATCAGCCTTTAGTTATTGAGTTATCATTTGTTGTAATGCTATTAAGTTTTTCATAATTATTACATATCTATCGCGGTGGGCGCGATCGCTTTAATACCAATCCTTGTCTCGTTACGGGCTAGACTAGCAATAGCAGCTTCAAGCTGGTACAGGCTGTTCTAAAAATTCAAGAGTCGTGTCCCTTGCAAATCGATATTATTACCCTTTTTCCTGATTTTTTCACCTCACCGCTTCAGTCTGGACTTTTAGGCAAGGCTCTCGCTAAGCAAATTGCCTGTGTCAAGGCGATCAATCCCCGTCAATTTGCTCTCGACAAGCACCATCGCGTTGATGACGAACCTTATGGCGGCGGAGTCGGTATGATTCTCAAACCCGAACCGATTTTTGCGGCGGTAGAATCTTTAGCCGTCTTGCCTCGGCGGGAGATTATCCTGTTGACTCCCCAGGGACAGCCGCTCAATCAATCACTTTTGCAGAAATTAGCTAAATACGAGCAATTAATTCTCATTTGTGGGCATT
The DNA here is from genome assembly GCA_041743025.1 of Microcystaceae cyanobacterium. Taxonomy (GTDB): domain Bacteria; phylum Cyanobacteriota; class Cyanobacteriia; order Cyanobacteriales; family Microcystaceae; genus JBGTNM01. The sequence goes on along the minus strand of JBGTNM010000321.1, from coordinate 543 downwards.
ATGAGGGGTTTGACGAACGAGTGCGTTATCTAGCAGACCGAGAGGTTTCTTTGGGGGATTTCGTGCTAACTTGTGGAGAAATTCCGGCTCTTGCTCTCATTAATGGCGTGGTGAGATTGTTACCAGGGACGGTAGGAAAGGAAGCATCGCTCAAAGCAGAAAGTTTTGAGGCAGGATTGTTAGACTATCCCCAATATACTCGTCCTGCTGTCTTTCGCGATTGGCCAGTGCCAGAAGTGTTGCGCTCAGGCAACCATCAAGCGATCGCCGAGTGGCGCTACCAACAGCAACTCGCTCGTACACAGCAACGCCGTCCCGATTTATGGCGTAAGTGGTTGGAACAACAGGAGGAATAGAGGAATAAGTGAGAGAAAAAGTATCAATTAGCGCTCCGCTACCCCCGACTCCACGTCCCCAATGCCGGAGGTTTCCTCCGGCATTGGGGACTCCTCTCCTACAGGATAGGGAAGAATACGATACAGATATTAACTCTTGCCGTTGCCATTTGCGGCTAAAACGCTACTGGTCAGCTTGTCGGGAACT
>JBGTNM010000320.1:0-3105 GCA_041743025.1 Microcystaceae cyanobacterium | reverse complement strand
CGTCGGGAAGTTAATGAGTCGTTGAATGTTGTAGAGAGTTGGAATAATGCCAATGGATTTATCTTCTTTGGTAAGGGGAAAGAGATAGCAACTAATCGTTTAGAGGATCAAGAGGTAGCCGTTTTATCTTTGCACCTATTATACCAAATCCTATTCTCAAAAGCAACTTTAATTAGCAAGTTGCAAACCAATGATAGTTAGTTAAATCTCTAATTTCTTTTTTCATATCATTAAGAATATTGCAACGCTTTGCTAAAATATTTTCAATCTCATCAATATTTTCAAAGCTCTGATTAACTAATGGTTCATCTAATAATGACCATAATCTTTCAGCAGGCTGCAATTCAGGAGAATAAGGAGGAAGAAACTCGACTGTAAGTCCTTCTATATTCTCTACGTTCTTACTTCGATGCCACCCTGCATTATCTTCTACTAACAAAATCTTTTTTTTTCAGAAATTCCCGCATCTCGCACAAAATTTTGATAGACAAGATTAAGCCAATTAGTATTGACTCTAGGAATCAAATACCATAAAGTTTCTCCCGTTTTAGGTTTCACAAATCCATATACATACAACCATTCATAGCGATGCTGAACTCTTGCTATTGGTCTGACTCCAATCTTTGACCAGACTTTTCTCAATATTGGTTTTAGTCCCACTCGATGCTCATCAAAAAACCAGAGATCTACTTCGGCTTGTGGGTACTTTTGTTTTAACTTCTCAACCTTTAATGGTAAATTTGTCTTGAATATTTCCTGTTCTAACTTATCCCCTTTTCCATGTTCAGGTCTTGGATTCTGCCATGAGTATCTGAACTTTTTTAAGTAATCCCATCCTCTCTGATTCCAAACTTTTTCTTTCCCTGTTTCTTTCTCAATCCAACGTGCTACTTTAGTTCCTGTCCAGACACCACCATCATCTGGTTTTAGTTCTAACTCTTTCTTTAGTTTTTCAAGCTGTTGTTTTGTTAATAAAGATTTTCTTCCTCCCGATTGTTTTCGTTTTTTGTTCTTTTGATTCTTAATTCCTTCTTCTCCTGTATTGTTATATCTTTTAACTATTTCCTTGCCATAATCATAGTTAATTCCAATAGCGATCGCACTATTTTTAATTGACCAGCCCAAAGATATTTTCCACAGTAAATGCCATCTTCTTGATTCGACTGAATTCTGGCTTCTGAGATACTTTTGTTTTAACTCCTTACTACTATAGTGAGGTACTAGAGAAGCTTTTCTCGGCATTTTTTTTTCTCCTTATTACTTCTCTAGTATAAATGGGTCTTGAGAATAGGATTTAGTATAATTTTTCTCTTAAAATTAAAATCCTTTACCCACAAGGGTTTCAGAACCTTAATTTTCCTTAGCGACCAAAATTTCTCCGCTGCTATACCAAAGCCGGGTTCAGGGTCAACGGCAACATCTTCGACATTAAACCTTACTCGATAACCATTCAACCAAGCATAAGCAGTTAGACCCAAACCAATAAACAGAACTGCACCATTGAGAAAAGTTTTGAAATTCATTACTTATTCAGGATTATTGTTAGGGGGGTAATCTTACATTTCCCCAAAGAATTGTTTTAAATTCATGCGCTCGTGGTAAAAGTTAAATGATTAAGGGTGAGAACGTTCTTAATTGCGATTTAACTAACACAACAAAAGTGCAATTCTGTTGTAATGACTATCGACACTTATCCAAAGTTGACCGATGCGAAACAAGATACCGAGTTAATTAGATTGTGGATTTCCCAAAAGTCTGTAACTACCCAAAAGACTTATATCACCATATCTCGGCAGTTTCTCGCCTTTACGGGAAAAAAATTAGATGAGGTAAAACTCGAAGATGTTTTGTTGTGGTTGGAATCGTTTCAGCTTCGCGGTAAAAGTCAGAATACGATTAACAATAAATTGGCTGCTATCAAGTCTTTATTTAGCTTTGGGGTGAAAACTGGTTATTTGTCTGCTAATCCCACATCAATGATTAAGACAATCAAGGCTAAAGATGCCCTCAATGAAAGGATTTTGCAAGGGGAAGAGGTTAAAGAGTTAATTAATGCAGCTTCCAATGAACGAGATCGCGCCATTCTTATTCTCTTATATATTCTGGGTTTGAGGATATCTGAGTTAGTTGGTTTGAATTGGTCTGATTTTCAACCGACAGAGGACAGCGTAACTGTAACTATTTTTGGTAAGGGTCATAAAACTAGAACCTTATTAATCACTCATCAATTGTGGTCGGAATTCAAGCAGCTTCCCAGGAGTGATAAGACTGAAGCCGTGTTTTTATCGAGGTTTGGCAATCGTTTAGACCGCCACGCCATCCATCGGTTGATTAAGAAAGCTGTCGAGAAAGCAGGGATTAATCCCCATACTTCCGCTCACTGGCTGCGTCATGCCCACGCCTGTCATAGTTTAAATAATGGTGCGGGAATCGATTTGTTGATGAAGTCTTTAGGGCATAGTTCCCTGGCGGTTACTTCGAGATACCTTCATGTACAGCCCTCGGAGTGTACGAGTAAGTTTATTGAGTTGGATTAGTGGGAGGGCGATCGCTAATTATTAGTCATCTTTACTCAATTTATGTTCGCAATAACCACAAATCCCTCCATTTTCAATAGCTTGATACATCTCAGACCAAGGTATTCCTTGACTGCAAATAGAACAACTTTCTAATACATTCATTTTCAATACTTGATTGTCAAAAACATACTCTTGTTTTGATGACAAACTATCTCTTCCTCGATCGATTACCTGCTTAGTTATTCCCAAAGCTGAACCTTCAAGATGACCATTATCTACTAACAATTCCAAAAATTCATTCATCTCGTCTTCTTCTGAGTAATATCCCATATCCTTTAACTTCCTTATCAAAGATTGTTACTTCAAGTATTCCCATCTGCGTTGGACTGTTTCGCAATCTAACAATAAACAAAGAATGCGATCGCTCTACTTCCCACCCCGAATATCCAGCGTCACTTCAGCAGTAATCGATCGCTCGTTCTGTCCCAGTATCTTCACTCTTCTAACCTTGCCCCGATAAGGAGAATAAACCGATGTGAGCTTATCTAATTCCTCATCAACTGTATCAGATCGGAAGAGCACACGT
>JBGTNM010000319.1:0-5181 GCA_041743025.1 Microcystaceae cyanobacterium | reverse complement strand
TTAGTCCCAACTGAATATATTTAAACGATTCGTAGGCTCTCACTTCTACGAATAAGTCTCTGTATAATTCACAGTATGTATCTACAAATTGAACGGTTGGTTGGGGCGGACGAGGCTTAATCATACTCTCTGTCTGGGTTTCAGGCTTTTTTCTTTATTTTACCTTACCCACTTTGACAGAAGAGAGATATATCTCGGATCTTGCCAACAATCGTGTGCAGATATTTAATTCTAGTGGTGAATATGTGTCTCAATTCGGTAGCGAAGGCAGTGGCAACAGTCAATTTAATGCTCCGTTTGGTATAGCCGTTGATGGGGTTGGCAATATTTATGTGGCAGACTCAGGAAACTGTCGCGTACAAATATTCAACAGTAGTCGAGTCTATCAATCTCAATTTGGCAGTTGCGGCAGTGGAAACGGTCAATTTCAGCTTCCGAATTATATCGCTCTTGATAGTTTTGGCTATATCTACGTGGGGGATCGAAACGCTCGTAATGTCCAAGTCTTTAGCCCCAATGTCTCCTTGCCTCCTCCAGCATCTACTCCCGAACCTTCTAGCCTAGTAGGTTTAGGATTATTGGGCGTTGGCTTGATCTTAACAGCGAGAAAGAGAGCAAAAGTTAAGTTTGCCAAAGGAGGCGATATTGCAGATTATTGAAAATATCATTGCGGCACTAGTACCTGTCGCTTTTATCATCGCACTGGGCTATCTCGCTGGTAAGCAGGGCAAGCTTAAACCTGACGATAGTTTGCTCCTGGCTAAACTGGTGCTGACTTGGATCTTCCCATCACTGCTACTGGTTGGTATGGCTAACACGCCGCGCGAACAATTGCTGAATTACAAGTTTATCCTCGCCACGCTTGTCGGTATGATGGGTATGTATGCGCTGGGATTTTTGCTCGGCTGGCTCAGGTTTCGCAGCCCGTTGAAGGCTACGCTCAAAGGCTTTGTCGTCGCGTTCCCAGATGCGGCTTTCATGGGCATTCCTATCATGCACAGCCTCTTTGGAGCCTCTAGCCTGTATGCAATACTGGTGCTAAACTTGGTCGCCAGTCTGCTCATGATTCCTCTGACCACTATGCTACTGGATATCGGCAATGGTAAGGGGAGCGGACTATCGGCTCTCCCGACATCATGGGGGAAAATGTTCGTCTATGTTACAAATTTCAAGAAGATGGGTTACGACGGATTGATAATTTCTAGTTAAGTTTGAAGGCTTACTGCCGTCTAACCCATTCTACGTTAATTTATAAGTTTTGCTTATCACCACAAGTACGGGAGAGCCACGTTTTCCATCGCGATCGCACTGACTGCAAGGCTTTAAGGCAAAACCTATCAACCAAGTTAATGATTAAAATATCCGTGGGGTGGGCAAATTTTTGCCCACCTTACCCTAATAAATTATTCTTAAGGTGGTAAACAACTCAAGATACCCACCATGATTAACTATGACTGAAATTCGCATTGAAACCGACAGCCTCGGCGAAATCGAGGTTCCCAGTGACAAACTTTGGGGGGCGCAAACTCAGCGATCGCTAGAACACTTCAGCATTGGCGACGATTTAATGCCGCGTGAGTTGATTGGTGCTTACGCAGTGCTGAAAAAAGCTGCGGCAATAGTGAATCATCGGACAGGACTTTTGCCCGACCAACATAAAGATTTGATCGTTCAGGTTTGTGATGCCATTCTCGCGGGTCAGCATCAAGACCAGTTTCCGCTACACGTTTGGATGACAGGAAGCGGCACGCAGTTCAATATGAATGTCAATGAGGTCATCTCGAACCGTTGCTGTCAGTTGGTAGGCAATCCTTTAGGCAGTAAGTCACCCGTTCATCCCAATGACCATGTGAATATGTCGCAGTCATCTAATGATTCGTTTCCCTCAGCAATGTACATCGCGGCGGCACAAGGGACTAAAGAGCGCTTAATTCCCGAACTAAAGCAATTACGCGACGCGATCGACCAGAAAGCCCAATCATGGCAAGATATTGTCAAAATTGGTCGGACACATATGCAGGATGCTACTCCCTTGACCCTAGGACAAGAATTCTCTGGCTATGTCGGGATGTTAGATGAGAATCTGGAGCGGCTAGAACAAAGTTTAGCGGGAGTGTATCGTTTAGCTTTGGGTGGAACGGCGGTTGGAACGGGGATTAACGCAGCACCTGGATTTGATGAGGCGGTTGCCCAAGAAATTGCGCGGCTTTCCCAGTTACCTTTTGTCACGGCTCCTAATAAATTTACGGTGCAGGGCGCTCATGATGCGTTGGTGCAGTTGAGCGGATCGCTGAAAACCCTAGCAACCTCTCTCTACAAGATTGCTAACGATATTCGCTTATTAAGCTGTGGGCCTCGCTGTGGCTTGAATGAACTCAATATTCCCAGCAATGAACCCGGTTCTTCTATTATGCCCGGTAAGGTCAATCCAACGCAGTGTGAAGCCCTGGCAATGCTCTCGGTGCAGGTGATGGCTAATGATTTTGCCGTAACCATCGGGGGTGGCAGTGGTTATTTGGAAATGAATGTCTATAAACCCCTGATGATTTTCAATATTCTCAAATCCATCCGGTTACTACAAGATGGCTGTCATAACTTTCGAGTCTTTTTAATTGAAGGCATGGAGCCTAATCACCAGCAAATCAACCAGTTCGTAGAGCGATCGCTAATGCTGGTGACGGCTCTGAGTCCCGTGATTGGCTATGACAAAGCCTCAGAAGTCGCTCACTACGCGCTCGATCACGATTTGACATTAAAAGAGGCAGTACAACAATTAGGGTTTGTCAGTGCCGAAGACTACGACCGGATTGTCGATCCTAAAAAGATGGTGCATCCCTACATCGCTAACTAATCATTAATCATGTAAGTTCGCTAAAATTAAACACAGAAATATAGTCCATCAAGTCTTCAATCCAATGAGGAAAAACAGCAGATGAAAAGCAATCCGAATGCCTGGAACGAATTAGCGAATGAATGGGTCGAAATTTGGGCAGACACCGGAACCCAAGCCTGGAAAAATTGGATGACTTTGATGGGAATGAAGGCGACTGAGGAAGCGAGTAACCATCAGCCTGATTCCGTGTCTGTTATTGAGAAAACCAATCGCAAAGACCTCGCGCCGCCGAATTGGGAATCCCTCAAACAAAAATTAATAGACTTATCCCAAAAATGTGAAAAAGTAGATGATTGGCAGTCAATTAGTGATTTATGGGCAAAAGTAGTAGATTTAATGCTAACTACGCCAGACCAGGAAGCCGTTAACCGATTGGCAGAGATTGAATCTGCGATCGCCTCTTTCCAACCTACTCTAACGCAACCTCCAGCTACTCCCTCTTTAGCCGAAAAATTAGCTCAAACAGAAGCACAAAACCAACAACAAGCGCAACGCATTACCCAGCTAGAACAGCAAGTTGCTGACTTACAGCGCATGGCTTCTATTGGAGAACGGCAGTTGAATAAGTGGCGTTATCGCGGTTGAGGGTGTTGATAAAGTAAATATAAAAAGAAACTTTTAAGTATCAGCCTGCAATAGCTTTACAGGAGTCTCGACCAAGTTGTAGGTGTGACCAAGCCTCATCCTCCTCTGGTCGCAGCCAATCCTCAGCGAGTGCTGGCTCACTCAGTAGTGCCGTTTCAGAGACGGATGTTATTGGATCTTCTTCGAGAATGCTCACAATTGCACGCCTCGACGCAGGGAGTTTAACCGATTCGAGTAGATGAACATTACCATCTCGATCAATGATGGCCTCGACTGTTTGAATCATACGCGATACCTCGACACCCGTTTTCTGAAGATTGAATATAGGGGACAAGCATTTAACAGCTAAGCTAACCATTATGAAACTATTTTACAACAAAACTCAACGCTTTTTAGAGACTTGAATGAGCGAGGGCGCTTTTTTACTCTCGATACTCTATGATTGCTTTAAGATTGACTTTATAAATAACTTATAATTTCGCAGTTCAATTAAAATCCCATGTCTCCTACTTTAACCATTACCGACGAAATAAAGACATTAAACGATGTCGAAAATCGCTTTAACCTTTGTCGTAATACTGATGCCGTTTTTTTTAGTGAATGGTTTGACAATTTACCTGCACTCACGCCAAACGAAAAGGAACATTTAGATCGCATTAAAAATATTTATCTTTATAATAGTTCAGATGGGGCACTGACGGAAGCTACTGTCAACTTAATTTTAATCTCTCCTCTTGTATATTTAGCAGGATTTTGCGATCCTCCTTTTAAAATTCGAGCAGAAAAATCGGTAGATATTGTCGTTGAAGAAAAAGATGAAATTTATCGAGGAAGAATTGATATCCTCGTTTTACAAAAACAATTTTGGGTGGTTTTAGCAGAATCTAAGTCAACTAAACTATCTTTTTCTCTTGCTATTCCTCAAGCACTTACCTATATGATGGGCAATCCATTTTCTAACCGTCCTGTTTTTGGATTAGTTACCAATGGCGACAATTTTCTGTTTCTCAAACTCGTAAAGTCTTCAGTCGCTCAATATGCTTTTTCTAGCGATTTTTCAGTTTATGGATTGCCAGATAACGAATTGTATGCGGTTTTACAAGTGATGAAAAAAATAGGTCAATCTCTTAAATAGTCTTACAAGTATTTTTAATACGGATAATGTATGCTTCATTGAGTTCCTCACGAACTTCTCGACGAAATACTAGCGCGTAACTCATTATCGTCCTTGGAATGAGAAAAATGTCAGCTAAAAATTAGCTTAATTCAGAGCAAAAAGAGAAGTTGCAAAAAGCGTTAAAGGCAGAAGAAGATGCAGAAAATCTAGAAAGTTTAAAAGATAAAAGAATGATTGTAATCTCTACTCTTAGCCAATTTCATAAGTATTTGTCCCCTGGCTGTCGACTGCGGATCGCTTTTGCTGGTGTTCCATACGCCACGACAAATGACTCGATAGGCTTCATGACGAGCGAAGCAGCACCGATGACGGATTGTTCGCCGATGTGAACACCATGAATCAGAACCGCACCGATGCTTATAGCTGAGTATTCGCCTATTCGGCAGTTATACCAAATCCGGTTTACAAAACCCGCTTATAATAAAGGGAAAATAACCGAGACAACTCTAATGCCAAAAAAAGCCTATCTAGCCAATCATCATAGTTCAGAAGAACTAAAGCAAAAGTACCTAAAAAGTCAAGATCC
>JBGTNM010000318.1:0-1681 GCA_041743025.1 Microcystaceae cyanobacterium | reverse complement strand
ACAAAGATTAACCGTCTGTGAGGCTGCTAGAGTATGGCATTACTACTTTATATAACTTTTGCGCTCACTTTGCTTCAACACAGTAAAAGATGTCAAACGGGTTCTATATTCAAAACTCGTAGCGTAACACACTAAAACTTATAGAAACAGTGCGTTAGGCTTGCGTTAATGCATTCCCACAAAACAGAAATTTACACGGTAAGCTTGTGTCTGATTTAGCGCTACACGAATATCTCCCTCGCGTTCCCGATGCAGCATTGCAAGAATACATAGAATGGTGTGTTTTAGAACAGGCAAAAGCCGCAGAATTTAACTTTACTCCAGATAGAAGTAAGTTAGATAATTTGCCACCAGCAGACTATGTTCCAAAGCTTGTTGATCAGTTTATGAAAGTTAAACCAGACCCAATTAAAGCGGGTTTGGTAGCTGCGATCGCTGGCAAGGAAGCAGACAAACATGCTTTATCTGGTTTAGCGATCGTAGCTGATTTTGTATCTCTTTATGTCAAGTACTTAATTCCTAAAGAAGGAAGTACTAGAGAACAGGCTGAAGAACTATTGACTAAAGCATCACAACATCAGTGTGAGAAACTAACTGAAATTGCCAAGAAACATGGTGTAGAGTTATAGTTTATAACTGATAACTTATTTCTTTAGAGGCTTTGCCTATCTTATTAGTCAGAGCCTCTTTTTTATTCACTACTGACTGCATAATATAAAAACTTTAGCTACCTTTCTTTTAATAAAAATCGTCGGATCTCATTAGCAGTTTCTTTTCGTAAATCTATCGATTTAAGGCTATACAACTCTTGCCAAACTATATTAATTGGCATCATAATTCCATTAATACCTGCACTAATATATGGATATTTTTCACCTCCAAAGTAACTATTAATAGTCCACTGACCATTTTTTTTATGTCTCAGAACCTCACCTACGTAAGCTACTAAGTTATCATAGAGATAAGTCTGAATATTATCGATTCCATAATCTTCAGATTTTTTTGAAACAACATTCAAGCTTATATAGGATAAATCAAGTTGCTGATGGGGAATATGTAACTGTTGTGCAAGCTCATTAATTAACTCGTCAATATGGTTGACAATTTCTATTTTATATTTTGAGTAATATTCCCAATGAGAAACAGAATTGGCACGATTATTAGCAATATCTTCTCTTGTTCTTTGTATCGATTGGAGCCATTTCAAAAAATGTTCTTTTGCATAAATATCTCCTTTACCAGGAATGCTATATCCTTTAGGATCAAACACGAATAAGAATCTGTCGTTGGGTAGTTCATAGACTAAAGGCTGATCCTTATATTCAGTTGAATAGGTTTGTTCAAATATTTTTGTGAATTCTTCGTGCAGTTTTGCTCCAGATTCAATCAAGTCTTGAACTTGTTTTTTCGTTAGACGCTTATGATTGAGAGAGTTTTTGTGTCCCATCATTGAGAAGAGTAAAGTTTGACTTAAATGCAGAACTGTTAAGGTACTTCCAGCTTAGAAAAAACATCCCATATACAAATGTACAAATAATTCTGGATAATTTTTTTTTGGAAATCATTAACTAAAGTACTTTAGCAGTATAAACGCTGACTATAAAACCCAGCGGATAACCTAGAATATACAGTCGAACATTCTTTGATATTATCTTAGCTTCCCATCCTCCAAGCGATGCCT
>JBGTNM010000317.1:0-1633 GCA_041743025.1 Microcystaceae cyanobacterium | reverse complement strand
TCGACGATTCTACTATCTGTGTCGTAACTTTTCCATTGTTAAAAGATTATTTAAGCTTTTCTTTGATTACCAACTTTTTAAGATTCCTAATCTAGCAAAATATGATGCTTTTGTCCAATTCATTTAGGCTTGCTATATATTCCCGATTCTGACTTAATAGAAGTCGTCAATTGGGCCATCCAACTCAAACGACCTTTACTGCTTAAAGGAGAACCAGGATGTGGTAAGACCGAGTTAGCTAAAGCCGTAGCACACGAACTCAATTTACCCTGTAAAGACTGGTATATTAAATCAACCTCTCAAGCACAAGATGGATTATATGTCTAAGATAATGTAGCACGGTTGCGAGATGCTCAGTTAGCAGCAATTGGCAAGCTATCAGGCACAGAAAAAGCGTTTGAAGACCCCATGACCTATATTAAATTTGGAGCCTTGGGTCAAGCCTTTCAAAATTTAACGCCAACCGTCGTTTTGATTGATGAAATCGATAAAGCTGATATTGATTTTCCCAACGATCTATTATTAGAACTCGATCAAAAGTTTTTTATCGTCGAAGAAGTTGAAGAAAGTCATCCTCTGCGAAAAATTAAAGCCAAAGTTCCGCCGATTGTTTTTATTACCAGTAATGATGAAAAAGATCTTCCTGATGCCTTTTTAAGGCGTTTTTTATTCCATTATCTCGAATTTCCCACGCCAGAGCAATTGAAGTTAATTCTAGAAGCGCACTTTCCCGATACTGATCGCAATTTATTTGATCCAACCATCAAACGATTTAAGCAACTGAGGGACAAAATGGAAAGAGAAAAAGGCAATGTCGGCAAAAAAGTGAGTACCAGCGAACTGATTGATTGGTTTACCCTCATTGAGAGTCATCCCCTTTCAGAGATGCTAAAACAATTAGAAAGTGGGGAATTACCCTTTGCCGGAGTATTACTCAAAGGCAGAGAAGATAGTAAGCGTTATCGTCAATTAAGCAATGATTGAAGAAGAACTACCTTTATTTGAGCTTTTTAGCAGCTTGCAAAAAGCAGGATTTCCTTTAGGTATTAATGAGTATAAAGTGTTAGTAGAAGCCGTCGCTAACGCCGAAGAACTGGGCATTAAGGACACCCAAGCCTTAAAACGATTCTGTCGTGCCTTATGGGTAGGGTGTTGACTTTGTGGGTAAGACTTCTAAAGTTTTTCATGCACTTTTCATGTCATAAGAGGCTGCCGAAAATAAAGTTTTTCGTTTTGAGAGCATCGACTGTCCAAAAACTTTATCTACCCATTCTTCAAGATCGATACCCCGAATAGTTTCCAGAGCATTCTTAATAACATCTGTTGTTAAATTCATAGTAAATAAAGGAATTGTGAGCAGCATCTGCCTCAAGTCTTTGAGAGGACAACGAGAGGAAAAGTGCTTATATTTTCCGAAAATAGATTCAAGAATATCTGTAGTGGCTAAAACGGGCTTCTCCGTTTTTAGATGACTAATTTCTTGAGAAATATACCTGACGGGGTGACAAGAAAAGCTAGAAAGCAGATGCAATGAGGGTTGCCGCCCTCATACCTCGTCGATAATTAGCACATTTATGACGGCTTAAATTCATTAATGCTTGAGTTTCAACAGTAAACATTTGTAGAGACTCAA
>JBGTNM010000316.1:0-2870 GCA_041743025.1 Microcystaceae cyanobacterium | reverse complement strand
GATTACTATCGCTACATGGCAAAAGATAATGCGATCGCATCTAACGGAATTGGTATGGCGATCGGTTCGCGCAAACTTTATTACAAAAACGATTTAGACCAACCAATCGTAGTTAGTCAAAATAATGTGATCGAAGGAACTAAACAAAAAACTGGACTAAAGCGACAGCAAATATTCCGTCTTTTTGCTCCTGCTGCCACTTGCAAAGACCCTGCCCAAAGACCCCAGCCAGGAGAAGAAATATCTGTTTTAATCGGTTCGGAAACCCTTTCAGTCGGTCAAAACCTTCAAGATGCGGATTACCTGATTAATATCGATTTACCTTGGAATCCGATGGTATTAGAACAGCGTATAGGTCGCATTGACCGTCCTAAACAACATCGAGTTGAGAATATTTATATTTACTATGCCAACAGCGAAAGTCAGTTACTCAGACAAGCTAGCCGTTTGTCTAACTTAAATAAAAAACTGGTTGGCAATTTAGCTAATGAAAGTGGGGCAATCCCCGACATCGATCGCGTTGATAATTTAGGAGCTTCTATTTATGGAGATACTCTTTTTGATGATGAAATATTACCTGGATACATCGATTTCATTCACAGCTTAGTCCAAGCTCGAAAAATAGAACAGGGCAGTTTGCAAGAAGAAACTTATCAAAAACAAGAAACTAGCAATGATCTTTATACCCAAAATGAAATTTTACATAGTGAGGAATTAAGAAAATTAGTTGAGAGATTAGGACAGGATTACCAAGCCAATCCCATTGCTGTCGGACATCGTAACAAAGAGCTTGATGAACCCAATTATCTTGTAGCACTTACCTTAGAATACTTCGGACCAAATGGTGAACCGATTCCCGACCAAAAACAAACAATTTATTGGAACGATCTTACTCAAGAAAATGATGGTTATGGAATGGCAATTTCTTCAGCTTTCAAGACTCCAGCAGCAGGTGAGGTAGTTTCAGCAAAAAATATTCTGGATATTACTCAAGATTTGTACGAACAACTGGTAAAACTAAAGCAAAAGCGTTATTCAGAATTAGAACAACCAGAGACTTTAGAAAATATCAATTTGACTTCTGAGCGGATTAGTAAAATTCAGAAGCGAATTATGGCAATAGATAGTTTTCCTCCTGGAATTGACAAGAAAACCGTTAAAGACACTTTGAAAAAACTTAATTCTGGAAAAGAGCTAAAGAAAGTACAAAAACTACTGCGAGAGTACACCGATGGCAATCAAAGTCAATTAGACGATGGTGAGTTCATCAAGCAACTAGTTAAGGACACAGAGATTCTTAATTTACTAAATCTTGAAGGTATTAAACCTATTAGTTTAAAAGCTTCTCTATCAGCTTTGCTTTTAAGAATAGAAGTAAAGTAGCGATCGCTCTCTATCAAGCAACCAACTCTTCTAAAATCTTCCAATAGTGTAGAAAAGCAATTTACTTACTCCCATCCAATTGCCGAACTACTCCACCATGAGCTTTAGCCATAATCTCTGCCATTTCTTTAGATGCGAAATGTTTAGCTTTTTCTATTCCTGGTTGAAACTTGTTTGAAAGGGTTAAATAGTGAGTAAATATTCCGACTTTTTTCTCAACTATCCACATAGAAATTTACCCTATTGCTAGAGATCTCAAGAATATTATTCTACCTTGTTCGTTAAGAGGTCGCTAATTCTATGGCGATCGCAGTGGCTAAAGGGTCGATAACTGATTCAGGAACGGTAATAGTTAATTCACCCTTTGGATTTGGTTGGGTCAGTTCGTCTAAGATCGAACAGCGAGTGCTATAAGTTAGAGGTTCGTTGCTTCCGACGACTTTAACTGATTTTACTTGCTTGATGGGAATACCGCGTACCGTAATGGTTTCGTAAGGCTTCATTAACAAGTGTAAATAGTAAAAATTGTCCTGGCGAGTTGATGAACCATAAAACTGCCAGGGTTCTAGTCCTGGTTGAGTGCCGAGAATGCTCTCTCCATAGCGCGACATCCATTCAGCAACGGCTGATAAACGCTCTTGTTGGGCTGGTGGAATTGAACCATCACCCATCGGACTAATGTTGAGCAGTAAATTTCCTCCTTTACCAGCTATTTCGCAGAGGGTATGTACCAAAGCTCTGGCTGATTTGTAGTTATTATCGGCGGTGTTGTAACCCCAGCTTTCGTTCATGGTCAAACATACTTCCCAAAGACCATTGGGGGGTTGAGGCGGAACAAACTGTTCGGGGGTAGCAAAGTCTCCCTGTCCTGGTAGGCGATCGTTAATCAGAATGTCTGGCTGTAGCTGTCGAATCATCTGTCCTAGCTCTTTAGCACGCCATTGTTCGGGAGTACGTTCCCAGCTACCATCAAACCAAATGATATCTATGCGACCGTAGTTAGTTAGCAGTTCCCGTATCTGCTCGAACATTATCTCAGTAAAACGTGACCATTGTTGTGGTGTAGGTTGAGGAATCTTGTCAAAACGATAGGGTTGGTCAGCTTCTGTAAAAGCAGGATAGTCGGGATGATGCCAGTCAATTAGGGAAAAGTAAAAACCAACTCTTAAGTCAGCTTCACGCATTGCCTTGACGAACTGCCGAACTAAATCTGATTGGCGATCGCCTTTGGCATAGGAAAAGTTACTGGTCTTAGTCGGAAAAAGAGCATAACCATCGTGATGCTTGGTAGTTAAGATGACATACTGTACTCCTAAACTTTTAGCCAGAGTTGCCCACTGTCGGGGATTATAAGCGGTAGGATTGAAATTCTCGGCATTTTGATGGTAGTCAGCGATCGCTATATCTTGACAATAAGGAAGACTAAATACGCCACCAACCAAAGACCAGGATAATTCCCATCCTCTTGCCGAACTATGACCCCAGTG
>JBGTNM010000315.1:0-31733 GCA_041743025.1 Microcystaceae cyanobacterium | reverse complement strand
GCAGTAGAAGGAATAAACCAAAAAATTAAGTTGATTAAGAGGAGAGCCTATGGACTAACAAACTTTAATAATTTTAGAAGAAGAGTCTTATTAAATTGGTACTTTTGTTGGTAATTTATCATACTCAGTCTAGAAGAGCCACAAATTCTAAAGCAATTAAAGGAAGGGTTGTCTCTTGCCACAAAACATAGGAACGGTGAATTTGACCGTCTAGTGTGGGTGGCACATTGGGAATGTAAAACCAATCTGGGGCTTCAGCACCTTTTTCTGGAGATTCTGGGGGATCAGGAAGTCGCCAATAAATGCCACAATCTCGACCAATGCAATAGTTCCTGTCGGGATGGAGTTTCTGTAAAACGGGTGTAATAGCGTCAGTGAGGAGGTCACCTTGAGGGGGTTCTTGGTAGTTTTTCACAAAGTTTCCATCTTTATCTGGCAGTTGAGTATGGTCAGGCAAACTTGTAGCTAATTTTGATGGTTTTATTGCTTGGGGAATTTGACTCATATTGACCTGCCGACTGAGTAATTCTTTGTCATTTTATCGCACTGCCCATTGATTCTCTATTGTTTTACCATTGATATGAGCGATCGCACACCCGTTACACTAGGAGAAGTACGTTCTTGGGCTGTATCCAAATAGCTTGAGAGCGAAAAATTTCGGGGGAGATGAGGGACACAACACGGTAAGATAACTCAATGTCTAGAACTGGTGATAAGGTGGGCAATGCCCACCCTACCTTCTGCCTCCTGCTCTAGATGAGGCTTAATTCACTTTTAATTGAGCATCAGCTTGAACGTATTCTTTGATTTCAATGGGGACGGGTTGGACGTGCCAAATATTGTCGCAGTATTCTTGAATTGAGCGATCGCTGGAAAATTTTCCCATACGCGCTACGTTTAAAATCGACATCCGACTCCACTTTTCTGGATCTTTATAAGCTTGAGAAACTTTGTCTTGACAATCAATATAAGATTGGTAATCAGCTAATAGCAAATAAGGATCGTCGTAGAGTAGATTGTCAATAATGGGTTTAAACAACTCTAGGTCGCCGTGAGAGAATAAACCTGAATTCAAGAGATCGATAACTTCTTTTAATTCGGCATTCGTTTCATAGTACCCGCGAGGATTATAACCCTCTGCTTTGAGGTCGTAAACTTCTGGTGTTGTCAATCCAAACAAGAAGAAATTGGACTCTCCTGCACAGTCGCGAATTTCGATATTCGCACCGTCGAGAGTGCCAATGGTTAACGCGCCGTTGAGAGAAAATTTCATATTTCCCGTTCCTGACGCTTCTTTGCCAGCAGTGGAAATTTGTTCGGAAAGGTCGGCGGCGGGATAGACGCGCTGCCCTAATGTAACATTGTAGTCAGGCAGGAAGACGACTTTGAGGCGATCGCGTACTACCGGATCGTTATTGACCACTTCTCCCACAGCATTAATTAACTTAATGATGCGCTTGGCCATGAAGTAGCCAGGAGCCGCTTTTCCGCCAAAAATGAAGGTACGCGGCGTAATATCGAGATCTGGGTTTTGTTTTAAACGATTGTAAAGGGTGATGATGTGTAAGACATTGAGGTGTTGGCGTTTGTATTCGTGAATGCGCTTGACTTGCACGTCAAAGAGGGTGGTGGGGTTGACAGTAATTCCCACGTTTTGTTGGATGTAATCAGCGAGATCCTGTTTGACTGCAAGTTTTACTGCACGCCACTGGTAGCGAAATCCTGGATCGTCAGCATATCCTTCTAATTTTCGCAGTTCATCGAGATGTTTAATCCAATTATCCCCAATTTTCGAGGTGATTAGTTCACTCAGTCGGGGGTTACTTAATACCATCCAACGGCGCGGCGTTACGCCATTTGTAATATTGGTGAATTTTTCGGGCCACAATTCGTAAAAATCCCGCAATATGGTTTCTTTGACCAATTCGGAGTGCAATTGCGCTACACCGTTAATTTTGTGGGAACCGACACAAGCGAGATTCGCCATGCGGACGTATTTTTCGCCACTCTCATCAATCAAAGAGAGGCGATACTGTTTTGCCAAATCTCCTGCATATTGAATGCGGACGAGATCGAGGAAGCGTTGGTTAATTTCGTAGATAATTTCGAGGATTCTAGGTAGAAGCCGCCCAAAAATGCTAATCGGCCACTTTTCAAGCGCTTCTGGCAGTAAGGTATGGTTGGTATAAGCAAAGGTATTTTGGGTGATGTGCCACGCTTTGTCCCAGTCAAAATGGTGTTCATCTACCAACAAACGCATCAATTCAGCAACACCGACTGACGGGTGAGTGTCGTTGAGTTGGACGGCCCAGAGTTCATGAAAGTTATCTAAACTGGGATTGTCGTCTAAGTGAATGCGAATCATGTCTTGCAGAGAACAAGACACGAAGAAATATTGTTGTTCGAGGCGCAATTCTTTGCCTTGAATGGGTTCGTCGTTGGGATAGAGAACCTTGCTTAAATTTTCCGATTTTACTTTACTGTCAACTGCGCCATAGTAATCCCCCACATTAAAGCGCTCAAAATCAAAGGATTCCGTCGCTTCCGAAGACCACAGGCGCAAAGTATTAGCTGTGTTGACTTTATAGCCTAAAATTGGCGTATCGTGGGGAATGCCTTTAATTAAATAACCAGGAATCCAACGCACTCGGTAGTTTCCTTGGTTGTCTGTATAGGATTCGGTTTGTCCGCCAAAATTCACATAAGCGGCAATTTCAGGACGAGCAATTTCCCAAGGATTACCGAATTCCAACCATTTATCGGTAATTTCGACTTGCCAGCCGTCTTTGATTTCTTGGTCAAAAATGCCGAATTCGTAGCGAATCCCGTAGCCAATTGCCGGAATTTCCAATGAAGATAACGAATCGAGGTAACAAGCAGCCAATCTCCCTAATCCGCCATTGCCTAGTCCGGGTTCTTCTTCTACGCCGATGAGGTCATGCAGATTGAGTCCAGATTCTTCAACAGCTTGGCGAACTTGCTCATAAATCCCTAAATTAATCAAATTATTGCCTAAATGGGGGCCGACGAGAAACTCCGCCGACAGGTAACAAACGGTTCTGACATCTTTATCAAAAAAGATACGATGGGTATTAAGCCAACGGTGTAATAAGCGATCGCGGATAGTAAACGCTAATGCCCGATAAAAGTCAGTATTTTTAGCTATTTCTGGCGTTTTTCCCTGAATGTAAAACAAGTTATCCAACATCGCTCGCCGTAGCGTGGGGATGCTCAATCCGGTGCGATCGTCTTCGATTTGAATTTGATAGGTTAGAGGAGTATCAAGCGGTGGATTCATAAGAAACTCTCTTAGTCTTGTTTGAGATACCCTAAAGTTTAGAATGAACTGCTTAAGAAACCAAGCAAGAAAATGTTAAACATCGCTTTGGGATTAAGAAAGGGTAAATTATGCATAATGAATAGGATAATAAATGGTTAAAGCCAAAAATTAGCTTTGGCAACGATTGGTATTTTGGGAACTGGATGTGGAACGTAATTTTTCCCCAGATGTAGGGGCGCATTGCGTGCGCCCAAAATGTAACATAGACAAACGACAAACATTGCGATCGCAACCCTTGATAAAAATGGGATAAGCTAGATTTTAGGCAAATATCTCTCTAAGCAGCTATTGATGGGCGATGCCTACCCTACTGGCGTGGCAAGCTTAAAATAGTGTCATAGAAGTGTGAGCATCTTGCTCACTGGGGGAGAAAATAGCGAGCAGGATGTCTAGCTACGCTGCTTGCTACGCAGCGCACTCTTATCAACCTAACGCACCGTTTTAGACGTGTCAGTCTACTAGAATCTCTATCAGTCTATGAAAAAGTTACTAATTTGGTTGATTAAAGGCTATAGACTCTTTATTTCTCCTCTATTTCTGCCAAGCTGCCGTTTTCAGCCGACTTGTTCGCGCTATGCCATAGAAGCGATTGAACGATTTGGTGCATGGCGAGGAAGTTGGTTAGCGATTAGACGCATTTCTCGCTGTCATCCCTTCCATTCTGGAGGTTACGACCCCGTGCCCCCTAGAATTGATTAATAACTATTAACTATCAACTATCATCGCAGCGCCAAACGACCTCGTATTCTCCGGTTGCTGGATTTTGCACCTTCCATTCCCATGACATCACATCAACGAGGGTGTAACCCAGATCATACCAAGGCGACAACCATTCATTAAGTTCGTCGTGACTGATGGGACGCTCAAAAACAGGTCGGAGAGATTGTATGTCATCGCTGACCAGCTTATCAGTGAGGATGACTCGATAGGTGCAAATTTGTTTAACCGTCGCAGCAGGTAGAGAAACCGTGAGAGGAGAACTACTCCTACTAGACTGGGGAAAGGTGGGAAGGGGTAGACTTCTTGTAGAAGTCAGGCAAGAGGCAAGAGGCAAGAGGCAAGAGGAAGAACTTTTCACGGGATTAAAAGGGTATTACTGGGAGTTATTTGACAAAATTTCACTAGAATTTGCTTTAATCTCTGGATTAACTGGATAGTCTAAGGATGAGGTCGTCAAAAACTCGACAAGACCTGTCATTAGGCGCAACCACACGAAAACAGTGGCTACAATAATGCCAAACTTCAACTGTTGGAATGTCATTTCACTGGGCAGCAACTTAATACTATTGTACTAATATACTAGAACAAATTTACTCTACTGTCAAACCTCCCCCTAAGAATTATGAATTCCCTAAGAGAGGGTCAAAAAATGTGGAACAATGAGGAATGTCGCTCTTGATGCACAGTCGTCTAAGCTAATAGCGATCGCTCAAAAACGCTCATGTCAACCGTCACCGATGCCGAAATGACCAATTCTGTTGAAGCTGTCGTCTCAGAAAATCTGGAAACATCTCCGCAAGCGGCGGCGAAGACAACTTTTTCAGCGATAGACATTCAAGAATTGCTGCCCCATCGCTATCCTTTTGCTTTAGTTGACCGTATTATTGATTACGTTCCTGGTAAGAAAGCCGTCGGCATCAAAAACGTGACTGTCAATGAACCCTTTTTTCCGGGCCACATTCCCGGATTTCCCCTCATGCCAGGGGTTCTGATTATCGAGTCGATGGCCCAAGTCGGGGGAGTTATCCTCACGTTGTTGCCAGGAATGAAAGGACAATTTTTTGCTTTTGCTGGTATTGATAAAGTTAGATTTCGCCGTCCGGTCGTTCCGGGAGATCAGTTAATTATGACGATGGAATTACTCACGTTTAAGCGCAATCGTATTGCTAAAATGCAGGGAGAGGCCCGCGTCGATGGCGAGTTAACAGCACAAGGAGAAATGTTGTTTTCTCGGATTGATTAAGAAATAAGTCATAGATAAGAAGTAATGCTGTTGAGTCAACAATTATTAAAAACAAACTTAGCCACTTTTTTCCAAATACCTGTTTTATCTCGACTGTCCCTTTATCTGTATGATACGATTCCCTCGACGAATCAAACTCTCTGGGAATTGCTTGACAAGGGTGAAAAACTGCCCATAGCGGCCATCGCTTCGCAGCAGTCGGCAGGTCGCGGACAGTGGGGACGTACTTGGCAATCTTCTCCCGGCGGACTCTATCTTTCTGTGGCTTTGAGTTGCCATATTCATACTCAAAATGCTTTTCACCTCACGCTTTTGAGTGCTTGGGGCATTGCTACGGTGTTACGCCAATATCACATTCGGGTTGGTTTAAAATGGCCCAACGATCTGATTTTGCAAGGAAAAAAACTCGGCGGCATTAAAAGTGAAACTCGCATTCAAGGGGAAACTATTACGCAAGCAGTCATTGGCATTGGTATTAATTGGAGCAACCACGTTCCCGAAACTGGCATTAATTTAAATTCTTTTTTGACTGAACAAATTGAGCCATCTATTATTTCTTTAGAGCAATTAGCTGCTATTACGCTCTATGGTGTATTTAATGGCTATCAATGTTATTTAGAGCAAGGGTGCGATCGCCTGTTATCTTCCTATCTAGAAATATTAACTAGCATCGGGCATTCTGTCACTGTAGAAGGCGTACCTGGAACGGTTATTGGTGTTACCGCGCAAGGAGACTTAAAAGTTCGTTTTCACGCTGTCGGAACCAGTACCGAAGTTTGTTTGCCACCAGGAAGCATTCGTTTGGGCTATGAAAAATAGGCGTTGCATAATAGAGGTATGAATGAGGAGGTTTCACAATGGAATGCCCTGAATGTCAATCAACCCATATTCGTAAGAATGGAGAGTGTCTAAAAATGTATGTTAATGGGATGGGATTTCGAGGCATTGAACGAGTCAGCTGAAACATTCGAGCCATTATGGAATATCGCGACTTACATGGCAATGCTACTTCTATGTCACAGATGGTTGGTCTGTCTATCCAGGATTTATTGCCGATGGAGATCAAATCATTAGCAAGACTTACATTCCTTAGCCATTCATACCTTGATTCAGCAACACCGCAGTTCTCAATTAGATGGAGAAAATTAATCCTGTGCTACGATGACGACAGTAATATTATCTGATCCTCCGCCCTCTTTAGCCGCTTCGACTAATTCTTTGGCGATCGCCTCACAAGAGTCCTCTGACTCAAACATCGCTTCAATCATTTCGTCAGCAACTTCTTCGGTCAAGCCGTCGCTGCACAACAATAGCTTGTCGCCTGCTTGAATATCGAAACGGGCAATTTCCACACTGCGAAGATCTTTACGTCCCAAGCATTGAAACAGAACGTGCCGCCAGGGATGAGTTTTGGCTTGTTCGCGGGTAATGTCGCCCATTTTGAGGGCCCGTGCTACCCAGGTATGATCCTCAGTCACTTGCGCTAATTGGTCATTGTGGAAGCGATAGAGGCGAGAATCACCAATGTGAGCGCGCCAAGGCTGGTCTTGACGGAAGACAACGACAACGGCAGTCGTTCCCATGTCCCCTCGTTCGGGGTGGTTACTTTGATCGTCGAGAATGCCTTGATTAGCTTTTAGAAGAGCTTCTTCGAGCAATAAATGGGAAGGAATCTCGCTATCCCAGTGTTCTTCTAAATAGGCTTGAATTTTCTTGGTGGCAATGCGACTCGCTTCTTCTCCGCCAGCGTGTCCTCCCATGCCATCGGCAACAATAAAAAAACGCCCCTCTGGATCGTCGAGGTAGAAGCTATCCTGGTTGACCGATCGCACTAATCCGGGATGGGAAAGACCCGTAAAGCGTCGATTCATCATAGTTGAGTTGGCCACTAACACTTGCACTTAGATTTAACGTCAAAAACAGTGGGTTTCAAAGCATTCGATCAAGGCGATCAAGGCGTTTGAGGAGGCGAGCGAGCGCCAGTGCAGGAACTAACGCTACGACTATCGCGACTATTGCCATTGTGACATATCCGTTGACGAACAGAACGCTCGCCGATATGACTAAGGCACAAGCCATCAAGGTATAGTTCGTTCCCATTTGCATGGAACTGAGGCGGCGTAAGAGCCGATCCGATTCGAGCGAGCGCACCCGCAAACGAATATCTCCTCTGTCCAGTTTTTCTATTGTATCCTCAATTCGCCTCGGCAGTCCTAAAGCCGTGTTGCTTACTTGCATTGCTTGTCGGCCGAGTTCGTCGAGGATGCTGCCTGTGTTGTGTTGGGTCATGTCACTCATAAGCTGCATGGCAAAGGGTTGAGCCACTTCCATAAAATTAAATTCGGGGTCTAGACCTTTTCCTACGCCTTCGAGGGTCGAAAAAGCCCGCATGACGAAGGTAAAAGTCGCCGGAAAGCGAAAAGGCTGATCGTAGGCAATTTCGTAGAGGTCATCGCTAATTTGGCTGACGGACTGTTCTTCAAAAGGCTTGTCCATGAAATTGTCGAGCATGAACTGCACCGAACGGCGCACCGGACCCATATCGCCGATTGGGGTGAGGGCCCCCATTTCCACCAGCGAGTTGACCACGCGATCGCCGTCTTTTTGGGCGATGCCAAAGAGGGTTTGCATCAGCTTCTCGCGGAGATTGCTAGTAATGCGCCCCATCATGCCAAAATCATAAAAAATCAAGGCTCCATCAGGATTGACGGCCAGATTGCCTGGATGGGGATCGGCATGAAAGAAGCCGTCGTTGAACAGTTGTTGCAAGTAAGCTTTGGCTCCCAACTGCGCCAAGGTCTTGCGATTTAGCCCTGCCGCTTCTAGGGCATCGTAGTGACTAATTTTGATACCAGGTAGGTATTCTAAAGCCAAGACGCGAGGAGAGGTGAAACGCCAGTACACCCTCGGCACTTTGACCCAATCTTGGTCGCGAAAGTTGCGTCGGAAGGTGTCGGCATTTTGGCCTTCGCTGAGGTAGTCGGTTTCCTGCCAAAGGATGCGGCAGCATTCTTCGTAGATACCTATCCAGTCGCGTCCCTTGCCCCAACGTCGATGGTTTTGAAAGTATTGAGTGATGCGCTTGAGAATGGCCAGATCAATCGTAAATAGCTGTTTTAAGCCTGGACGCTGGACTTTGACGACGACTTCTTCATTTGAGTGCAGTTGCGCTTTGTGGACTTGCCCTAAGCTAGCCGCCGCAATGGGAACGGGATCGAAACTGCGAAATAATTGAGGCAGTGGCTTGCCTAAATCGGATTCAATAATCGCTCTGGCTTGTTCGTAAGTAAAAGCAGGCACTTCATCTTGCAGTTTGGCCAGTTCTTCGACGTATTCACCCGGAAATAAATCGGCTCGCGTGGAAAAAAGTTGTCCGACTTTAATAAATGTCGGGCCTAAGTCTAATAAATTATCTCGTATCCAAATTGCCTGTTTTTTGCGTCGCACCGCTAATTTTTCAGCACTGTAGCCGCTACGATAGCTCCATTTTTTGTCAACTAGCCAAAATTGCGTCAGCAAGGCCAGAACGAACCGCCAAATATCGAAACGGCGGCGAGTCATTGAGTATTTTTCTCGATTCCATCGGTATTTTGGGACGGTTTCTAAAGAAGTCACGCGCTTGTCAGCAAGGAAATTGGCAGTTTCAGACACAGAAGCGTTAGCGTTGTGAGACAGGGCAGACACTCGGTTTACAATTGTGTTTGGGCAGTTAGAAAGAGGTATCAGGAGACAGCATGATCGCGATAGCGTTTTAACTCCGCTTTGAGACGAGCAATTTCGGCTCGCAAGTCGTCAATGGTTTCTTGTAAATCGAGGGGTGAGGGTTCCCGACTGAAGGTAGCAGCCGTCGTTCCTTGTTCGGCTTCTCTGGCTGCTCTAGCTTGAACTTCTTCGACAAATTGGCGCAGGACTTCTCGTTGCTCTGCATCAAATTTGCCCATTTCGCTGAGAGCATTGGTGAGGGCATCTTCAATTTTCTCACTGAGGACTTCGGCAAAAGCCCGACCGAGAAAGAAGGCATGGAGAACTGGGTTGCTCATAAGAAACGCTTTGAATCGCTTTTGTAACAAATTATAACTTGCCTGCCGCTATCTTGGCAGGCGGTTTCCCGTTTGCTCTGGGTCTTACCGATTCATCCTAAAAATCAAATTCATCTGAAACTTCTTCCAACCGAGCGCGAGTAAAGCGTTTGCTTTTTGGCGATTGCTGCCAAAAGACGGGAAGGATAGTACCAGCGACAACCCCACCCCCCAGACAAAAAGCTAATAAAACGCCGACAGGCAGTTGTATTGACTCAAAAACGAGAAATCGCAGCGAGACTTGGGTGATGTTTTGGATGGAAAAGACAGCGATCGCGCTCAGCCACGAGGCGATAATGATAGCAGTGAGGAAATTGGTCAACCCTTTCATGGCAATGCTTGGGTAACTTAGAAGGTAGTCTTAATGGGGTTTAAAACTTACATCTTAGCAAAATACAACTGTTAGACCCTGTATTAGCTTGTCCTAAAAGGCTGAGCAAAGAATCTATTTTTAGTAATTTTGTACTAAACTATAGTTAGCTCTATGTTAAAGGTTTTTGCCTTTGACAAGAATTTATAATAAGTGCTATGATGAGAAACCCGTTTTTTGTTAATTTATAGATAGAGGTTTCGCCATACAATTTTATTTCTTGGAGTAACATGTCTAAAACCGTTATGAGAAGTGCTTTCGAGATAATTCCTTACCTACTAAAGCCATCCCCAAAAAGTTCTTTAAGCTTGATTACTCCACTCAAGTTACAAAAATTGTTGTACTATTGTCAAGCTTGGAGTCTAGTGTTTAGAGGAAAGCCATTATTTTATGAAAATATAGAAGCATGGATACACGGGCCAGTAGTTCCGCCTGTTTATCGACGCTTTAAACAATATGGCTACAATGCCCTTCCCGACGATAACTTACACTATGACTTGGAGACTGATGAAATTAATGTTCTAGATGAAGTTTTGGGAAAATACGGTGCGAAAAATGCCAGGTTTTTAGAAGAACTGACTCATTCTGAATATCCTTGGATTAAAGCACGCGAAGGATATCGTGCCGAGCAGCGTTCAAACAGAGAAATTTCTCATAATGATATGATTGAATACTATACTAAATTCCAAGCAGGTGACAAGCCACCTAAAATTAGTCCCCAAGCTTTACGGAAGAAAAAGCTTCTTCATCAAAAAGAATGTAAGAGCAATATTTTAATCGGAATGAGTTCTGTCTTGGATATAATTCCAGCACGTTCTAGACGACTACTTTACACTCCTGATGATTTTTCAAGTTCGCTGTCTGACTTTGAATCTATATCTTCTGACTGGGAAAAAGTTGGTGGTGATATCCTAACTGTTATTAATTTAGTAGAAGAATCGTCAACTGAACATGAGTGAGCCACACCCCGAAAAAGCATCTGAAGAAGTTGATTCCGATATTTTAGGAGAGGAGGAAAAGGGTCATAGCACAGATTCTCAACTCAGCCGCAGCCGAATTAGCGCAAGTGTTAAAGTTGCTGGTTTTGCTGGGCCTATTCCTCCTCCCAGTGTCCTTGAGCAATACAATAATATCGATCCCAGTATCAATGCGGCTGACCGAATTATCTCAATGGCTGAAAAAGAGCAGGCTCACAGACATGAGATGCAGACGAAGCTTGTAGATGCCCAAATCACTGATTTTAAGCAGAGTAGAACAGAAAGAAGGATAGGACAGATTTTTGGTTTTTCTATTGGTGTTGTTTCAATTGTAGCTGGATCGCTTACGGCTATTTTGGGATCTGCTATAGCTGGTACTTTTATTGGTTCAGCCGGAGTAGTGGGTTTAGTATCAGTATTTGTTTTAGAACGCAGAGACCAGCAAAACGATCAACGCCTTTTGAGCTTAGACAGCAGCGATATTGAAGACGACGAAGAAGATGAACGTTCGATCTCATAAGCAGAATTGAAGACTTCTGTTTGTAACAAAAATTTATGTATTTTTGTTTCTTTACTGAAAAAGAAGAATCCTTCCGGGGGTATTATAGACTATGGTTTTTGGGCATTGCTTCCCAACCTTAATCTATCGGGTAAAGTCAGGAGAAAACATGGATTCATTAATGTCGATACTGGAGTCATTACTGTCAATTAATTTAGAGCCTATTTTTCAATTGATTTTTGTTAGCCTAATCATGCTTGCTGGCCCTGCCGTCATCTTCTTGTTAGCATTGCGGGGGGGTGACTTGTAAAAACAGGGTCTACCGTTAAGCGTTCTTTTTTGTACCTTCCTCGGTCTAGGAAGGTCTTTTTTATAGGACAAATCATGACAAAAATAGAGCAAATGTCTAGATAACACGCTACTATTGAACAGTCAAATTCTTGGACTTTCGGGCAGTAAAAGGTAAAAAAGAGAAGAAAACGATGCAATCTAATCTCTATGAAACAGATTTTTATGCTTGGACATTAGAACAGTCTAAGTTACTAAAAAATGGTGATTTCCAAAAATTAGACATGATCAATTTGGTGGAGGAAATTGAATCATTGGGCAAGCAACAACGGCAGGAATTACGAAATCGGTTAGGCGTTTTGATTGGACATATTTTGAAATGGGACTATCAGTCAGAAGAGCGGAGCAAAAGCTGGCGGGCAACTATTCGAGAGCAACGGCGAGAAATTTTGTGTCTCTTACAAGAAAATCCCAGTCTCAAACCTTATCTAGAAGAGGCGATCGCCTATGCCTATGAATCTGGTTTAGATCTGGTTGTGCGCGAAACTCCCCTGAATTATCCAGATTTACCCGCAAACTGTTCTTACACTCTAGAGCAACTTATAGATCCTGATTTTCCCAATAGTTTGAACGAGGTTTAATGTCTTTCTTCCGTCACTCTAGTAGGAAGATTCCTGCTGTGTTTTGCCTTCCAAATACTCTGCGATCGCTTCAGCTACGTCATCTTCATTAAGATAAATACTCTCCTACCCTTCCAAAAAGACTCCCATTTGGCGAAATTTCTGATAGCGGAGGTCTTTGCGATGTTGAGGAGTGAGTTGGGACAGGTGTTCAAGATTCTCGGTTAACGCTTGTTTGAGAAGGGCTGAGGCTTCTAATGGCTTGGCGTGAGCAGCGCCGGAGGGTTCAGCAACGATTTGATCGATAATTCCTAATTTTTCCAAATCCAAAGCGGTAATTTTGAGAGAAGCGGCAGCTTGTTCGGCTTTTTTAGCATCTTTCCAGAGGATAGAGGCACAAGCTTCTGGCGAAGCAACTGTATAGACAGAATGCTCTAACATTAACACGCGATCGCCCACGCCAATGCCTAACGCCCCTCCAGAACCTCCTTCACCGATGACAGTGCAGACGAGCGGCACTTCCAGGCGAAACATCTCTCGTAGATTGTAGGCGATCGCCTCTCCCTGCCCCAAGCGTTCTCCTTCAACCCCCGGATAAGCTCCCGGTGTATCGATAAAGGTCAAAATCGGCATTTCAAATTGGTTAGCGTGTTCCATCAAGCGCATCGCTTTGCGGTAGCCACCCGGAGAAGCCATGCCAAAGTTACGGGCGACATTATCTTTAGTATCTCTGCCTTTTTGGTGTCCCATGATCATCACTGGACGGCCACTCAGGCGAGCCACACCTCCAACAAGGGCAGGATCATCGCCGCCACCGCGATCGCCGTGTAACTCAAACCACTCGTCGGTAATCGCCTGGATGTAGTCGAGGGTGCTAGGACGGCGGGGATGGCGAGCCAGTTGGAGGCGTTGCGAGGGGGTCAGGCTGCTGAAAATTTCGTGGCGCAATTGCTCGGCTCGACTTTCCAGTTGGGCAATCTGCTCGGAAACATCGACATTGTTTTCTTGGGCAAGTTCGCGAATTTGATTGATACGCGCTTCTAACTCATAGAGAGGCTTTTCAAAATCGAGGAGGAAGATGGGGCGATCGCTTTTAGTCATGGTTGTATTGAGTCAGTCAGCACACCTTAAATTATAGGCTTTCAAGATGACATGACTTCTCGTTACGAATC
Organism: Microcystaceae cyanobacterium; assembly: GCA_041743025.1. Classification (GTDB taxonomy): domain Bacteria; phylum Cyanobacteriota; class Cyanobacteriia; order Cyanobacteriales; family Microcystaceae; genus JBGTNM01. Next base: position 18,425 of record JBGTNM010000315.1, on the reverse strand, counting down.
TGCCACTGACTCGCCTATTTCTAGCTATACTGGCATGGCATGAGCGAAAAATGTCGGAGCGGGAACCATGAGACAAGTCGCTAAGCCATCAAAGGCTTTAATAGCCGCTCTACGCAGCGCAACCGCCGATTTACATCGCGTTAATCCTTGGGTAGGGCTGTTTCGATTTGGCGTGTTAGGCAGTATTTTTCTCAGTTCGGTCGTGCTAGCCTGGTGGATAGGGGAAGGCTGGAAATTTTGGGGATTGAGTGCGAGCGCAGGCTTTTTCTATGCTTTTTGGTTGATTTGCACCCACGATGCCGTACACCATACGCTCATAGGCTGGTCGTGGCTGGAAGAACTCTTATCACGCTTGATATCCTGGCCGATGTTCTGGCCGTTTGGGGTCTATTCTGAACTGCACTACCTGCATCATGGTTGGAATGGCAGTGATTTGCGCGATCCAGAGCGAGTTCAGTGGACGCAGGAAGACTACCAACAAGCCAATCCTTTCTATCGGTGGTACGTCCACCACCAATGGCCAGTTGACATTTTCGTACTAGGCGGTATGGGACTGATTGTCAAAACCTTTGTTCATGGCGCGTGCCTTCGCTCGGTGCGTCCTCGACTAAGCTGGCAATTGTGGCTGGATGTAAGCGGCATAGTGCTGATTCACGGCAGCTTGTTGGCAGTCGCGATCGCTTACGATGTCTTGCCGCGCTATCTGCTGTTTTGGCTGGTCTTAGAAAGGGCAATTGGTATTGTGGTACAGACACGCGCTCACCTCGAACATTACGGAATGTGGGGGTCAACTGATAACTACCAACTGACTCAACTCTATGCCTGCCGCAATTTGCACGTCAACGCCTTCACGCACTGGCTGATGGGAGGACTGAATTACCACGCCGTCCACCATGCTTTTTCGGGAATTCCCTTCAATCAACTGCCTGAAGCTTTTCGGCGAGTGCAGGAAGTCTTGCAGCAGCACGGAATGCCTTTGATGTCACTCGAAGGCGGCTATTTCCTCGAAACCTGGCGGTTGAGCCATCAACCTTCTCTGATTGGGGAAGCAAATACAACTGATCCGACGGGTCGTTTTGAGCAAATTTCTCTGGGAAATAGTCAGCTATCTTAGAAACTGCGGAAAACTCACTTTCTTCAGGTTATCAATTTATTACTAAGCAGATTGCTAGATTAATGGGTAGATTACCAGTCCAATCACGGCAGAAACAAGAATGATTAGAGGCTCAGGTAACTTCCTTTTAAAGACGAGAAGCAGCATCAGTGTAATGATAGCGATGGCGACGGTGGGAATATCAACAAGCGATCGCCGTCCCAAGACAACAACCGCCCCTGTAATCGCACCAATGGCTGCTACCGTTACTCCTTCGACAAAGGCAGCAACAGCAGGCTGTTTACCATACTTTTTGAAGTAAGGTGCTGGAATGATGGTAAACAGATAACAAGGTAGAAAGGTGGCAAGAGTCGCAATGACCGCCCCAGCGACACCGGCTACCAAAAAACCAATGAATCCAACCGTAATCACAATGGGGCCAGGCGTAATCATAGCAACCGCAACCGCATCCAAAAATTCCTGAGTACTAAGCCACTTCAATTCATTGACTAAACCACCATAGAGAAAAGGGACAATAGCCAAACCACTCCCAAAGACAAAAGCTCCCGCTTGTCCAAAGAAGGTGAAGATGCTCCACAGGATACCCCAATTTGCCGTAGGTATTGTTGCCAACATTGGTAGGAAAGGGGTGATGGCAAACCCAGAGAGTTTCTGGCTGTTTCCCCAATTTTTAGGAGGTACTTTAACCAACCACACCAAGATCCCTGCACCTAGAATTAGGAGGATTTTTTCTGACTCAGTAATCACCGTAACTGCGGCAGACACAATGTAAATAATCCAGAATAACCAGTCCTTACCGATTGTTTTGACGGTTAGCTTGTAGCTACTATTGGCAATGATGCCAATCACGCTTGCTCCAACGGTGTAGAACACAGCCTGCATCCAAGGCAAGCCACCGTAAAGCGTGTAAGCCCAGCCGAGGGCTAGTACCATTAGGAATGCTGGTAAGGGAAAAATCAAACCTGTTAAGGTTGCTCCGAGAATGCCATAGTGAACATACCCCATGTAGATTGCTAATTGCTCTGCTAGAGGGCCAGGAGCAAGTTGAGCTAACGATAATCCCTCTTTATAATCCGATTCAGCAATCCATTTTTGCTCTTCAACCAGGTCGCGTTTCATATAGCCTACCAAAGCAATGGGGCCGCCAAACCCCCAAGTCCCTAACTTCAGAAAGTACAATACAAGTTGCCAAAGCGAGTATTGAGGTTGAGTAGGCTGTGATGGCAGATTTACCGATTGGTCTGTTACATCAGTCATTGGCTAACCTCTTGCCTGAGTCATCAACCAGGATTTCACGGACTTAAAAGGATGCAGGAAAATTGAGATAACTTGCTGGTGTTTTTGATATTGAGTATAAGCTCGGTTAAGTCGAGACGCAATTTGAGTGGCTAAAAGATGGGGATTGCAATCGGGATGCCACTGCCGAATCAGCGTTTTGTAAGCTTGCTCGACTTGCCAAGAGGAAGCAAAAAGTCCAACCCTGAAAACTTGCCACCAAGGGGCTGATACCTTTAAAAGAGCCGGATAGAGTGCTGTAGGAGGCTGACTTTCTTCAACTAAGGGCGCGATCGCTGCCCAATTCGTCCCATAACAAGCTTGATAAATTGTTTGCAGTGCGTTGAGTCCGATCTGATGGCAAGTTGTCTGATGCCACTGCCGGAAAGCGATAAGAATTTCCCAATTCCATAACGGCGGTGGGTGGCTGGGCAAGGATTCTAGGGCAAGGCGAACGGCGATCGCGGGTTCTGGTAAACTCATTAACTGAGTAAGGGCTGGGCAAACGTCCTCAGCAAAGGGCTTGTCTTTCCACTGCCAATAATGAATGCCCGAACTGGCTAAATGCTGGCGGTAATAAGCACGCCAACCTAGCGGATAGAGGCAAGCAAGGGGGGTTGCTAGTTCACAACATTGTCCTCTAAAAGCACTCTGGGGGGCATCTTCTAACAGGCAAGCGAGTGGGGTTAATAGAGGAGTTGCTAACTCATAAAACTGTCCGTTGAGAGCCTTTTGGGGCGCATCTTCTAACAAGCAAGCCAACGGTTGCGATCGCCCATTGAATTTTACTGAGGACAGCAGCAGGCAACTGCCCCCAAAAATCCCTCCAAAAAAAACAAGACTGAGCAGCCAATCATTATCAGAAGTCATAAATTCCTGGCTAGAAAAGTGCAAAAGCGATCGTGAGGAGAGAAGTGACTTGATAGGCTCAGTTTATCACTATCTTGTGCCAAAATAGTAGCAAATTCCGATTAATTCCCGCTACCAATCTGTTAACTCTCTTCCTGACTAGCTCAATAAAACTTAATACAATTTAATAAAATATAATATATAAAAATATACAAAAATTTATGGATCATTTCAAAGATTTGTAAATATACTTTTAAGGAAGGCAGCAAAGTAATATTTGCATCTGCCCTTATTCATTTCATTCATGTTGTTGAGTCATTATACCTATGGCCACTACCTTACAAAGCCAAGAAAATTATTCTGCTTGGGAGCGGTTTTGTCTGTGGATCACTAGCACTAACAATCGCCTGTATATCGGTTGGTTTGGTGTCATCATGATCCCCTGTCTGCTGACTGCTACCATCTGTTTCATCATCGCTTTCGTCGCCGCGCCTCCCGTCGATATCGATGGAATTCGGGAGCCTGTGGCTGGTTCGCTGCTCTATGGCAACAATATTATCTCTGGAGCAATCGTTCCTTCCTCCAACGCGATTGGTTTGCACTTCTACCCCATTTGGGAAGCAGCTTCCCTCGATGAGTGGCTCTACAACGGCGGCCCTTATCAACTCGTTGTTTTCCACTTCCTGCTCGGCATTTTCTGCTGGATGGGTCGTCAGTGGGAATTGAGCTACCGTTTAGGAATGCGTCCTTGGATCTGCGTCGCTTACAGTGCGCCCGTTTCCGCCGCGTCTGCCGTTTTCCTCATCTATCCCATCGGCCAAGGCTCTTTCAGTGACGGGATGCCTTTGGGGATTAGCGGGACGTTCAACTTCATGTTCGTCTTCCAAGCTGAACACAACATTCTCATGCACCCCTTCCACATGTTAGGTGTGGCTGGCGTGTTTGGCGGTTCTTTGTTCAGCGCGATGCACGGTTCTTTGGTGACTTCGAGCTTGATTCGGGAAACCACCGAAAGCGAGTCGCTCAACTACGGCTACAGATTCGGTCAAGAAGAAGAAACCTATAACATCGTTGCTGCTCACGGCTATTTCGGTCGCTTAATCTTCCAATATGCGTCTTTTAACAACAGCCGCGCTCTGCACTTCTTCTTAGGTGCTTGGCCGGTTGTTGGTATCTGGTTTACTGCGATGGGTGTTAGCACGATGGCTTTCAACCTGAACGGATTCAACTTCAACCAGTCGGTTCTCGATTCTCAAGGTCGAGTCATTCCCACTTGGCAAGATGTTTTGAACCGCGCCAACCTTGGGTTTGAAGTCATGCACGAGCGCAACGCTCACAACTTCCCCTTAGATTTGGCTGCTGGTGAGCAAACCCCTATTGCTCTAAGCGCCCCTTCTATTCAAGGCTAAGCCTGTAATTCCAATCTAGCCAAAAGCCCCTTCCGTTTCGGAGGGGGTTATTTTTATGCCAAAAGCAGTAAAATTGAATTAAACAAGTTTAGGCTGTATTTGGGCTTAAAATTGGTCTAAGTCCCGTTAAGAGCAGTTAATTCAAAAATAACATCCCAGCGAAAATCTTCAACTAACTCCGTTAAATTTTCCGATAAACTTACGTGATTTTGAGGAATTTGTTCGATCAGTTCGACAGTTTTTAGATCATCTAAAGCAATAGCTGCCTGATGTAGCTGTGACACCCAGTCTAAAGGCATGACTTGTAAATCATCAGGCTTTACTTTCGTTACTTGAACCTTTCTTTTAGCTTCATGAGTCGTTTTTTCAGCTTCATAGCAGTATCGGACTCCCAAATGTTGAGCTATTTTTTCAAACAGTATTTGTTCTCGAAAAGGCTTAGTAATAAAATCATCACAACCGACTTTCAGAGCTTCCACTTTATCATCAGAAAAAGCATTAGCAGTAATTGCAATAATAACCGTTTTTTGGCCTTGCGGAGTGGCTTTAATTTGTTGAGTCGCTTCCGACCCATTCATGATAGGCATTAGTATATCCATTAAAATTAAGTCAGGTTTCCACTGTTGCCATAAAGTTATCGCTTCGATGCCATTTTCTGCTGTTTGTACCTCAAAACCCACTTCTGATAAAAGTTCAACCAGCAAACGGCGGTTGTTCTCTACATCTTCCGCGATTAAAATACGGTAATGAGGTTGATTCGCTTCTAGCGAAATAACTTGCTTGTTAGAATTTAAAAAATCTATCTCACTTGGGTCAGCCAGTTGCACGACAATATCAAACTTAAAGGTTGAGCCACTACCCATGATGCTACTAACAGTAAGCTCTCCTTCCCCCATCAATTGGATAAATTGTTGGCTAATCGATAAACCTAAACCCGTTCCCTGCATCGATTTAATACCCGCCTGAGTTTGAACGAAGGGGTCAAATAAAACCTTGAGTTCAGATTCAGTCATACCTGGTCCAGTATCAGAGACTGCAAACAGAATTTTTGAGTCAACTTTTTGATAATTCACTCGAACAGTAACGTTACCTGTTTCCGTAAATTTAATGGCATTATCTAAAAGATTCAACAAGACTTGACGTAACTTATTTTCATCGGTAACAACGAACTGAGGAACATCGGGAGCGTGTTCAAAAATTAGCTCTAGTTTTTTATATGAAGCTTTCAATTGAAAGCTTTTTTCCAGAGAGCTTAATAATTCAAATAAGTCAAAGCTATTTTGATTAAATACCTGCTGTCCAGCCTCAATTTTAGACATTTCTAAAACATCATTAATCAGTTCGAGTAAATGTTCTCCACTGCTATTAATAATTTTAATATAGTCTTGTTGTTGTGCCGATAAAGACGAATTTCGATTCATCAATTGACTATAGCCAAGAATAGCGTTAAGAGGTGTACGCAGTTCATGACTGACTCTCGAAAGAAATTCACTTTTAGCTAGGTTGGCTATTTCTGCTCGTTCGGCTGTTTGTTGTAAAGCAGTTTGAGAAAAGTCTAAAGCTGCTAACAGTAAAGTATTGCGTAATTGACCAGCAGTATCAATTTCTACCTGTTGCCAAGGTAAAGACTTTTGGCTAACGGTTTCTTTCCATAATTCAAAAGAGCGACGGGGTGACAGACGTAAATTGCCATCATCGCTAACGATAACAGGTTTATAAGGATCTCCTCCCCAGTTAACCGTGTGAATGAGTTCTGGTCTAAACCAGAAAATATTATAGGAAGTCTGATTCAGGGACACAGAGATAGCTAATAATCCACTGGCTTGCGCTTTAAATTGTTGAGCGGGTGAATAAATTTGACATAGGGAATTGGTAAAAAATATTTCCTCTTGGTTAGAGCTTAAAAACCAAGCTATTAACATTTCAACCGCTTCTAAGGAAGGGGTTTGACCAAGTAGGGTGATTTCCTCTTTAAAATAAATAGCTGCTCCTTGAGCATTGACTAATTCTAAAATATCCAGGCTAGGTTGCTTAAAAACAGCCTGAATTGAGCTTTTTTTTAAGTCTATTTTTTGCTTGATTTGGTTTTGAATTATTTGAATTTTTTCTTGATTTTTTTCGGTTTCTCGCTCCTGGTAATTCACTAGCTCTAAAGACAAAAATTGTCCCAGCAACTCACAATAATTTCTGATTTTATATTCTACATTTTTGGCTGAATAATGATGACAAACAATTAATCCCCAGAGTTTTTTATCATCGAGCAAAGAAATGGCAAGACTAGCCATGACTCCCATATTTTGAGTATACTCAACGTGAATAGGAGAAATACTTCTTAAAAAAGCAAAGCTTAAATCTGTTGGCAAGCCAGTTAAAGGATTATCACGGGGAATAATTTCTACGGGTTGATAATTAAAATCTACGATTAATCTTAACCAATTTTCAGAGTAAAGTTTTCTCGCTTGCTTCGGAATATCTGAAGCGGGATAGTGTAAATCTAAAAAAGACTCTTTAACCTTTTCGTCTTTATCTTCAGCAATAACTACGCCACTACCATCAGGTTCAAACCGATAAATCATGACTCGATCATATTGGGTAATTTTCCGAATTTCCTTGACGATCAATTCAGTTGTTTCTTTAAAAGTTGAGGCTTTTTTAATTTTAATAATAGATTGTTTTAGTAAATTATAAAATTCACTTACTGAAGAAGACTTGACTTCTAAAGGTTCTAATTCAAGAATAATAACTGGTTCGTTTTGATGTAAATAACAGTTAAACCTGTTAATTTTTTGCTTAATTCTTTTGACTAAAATTGGTAAAGTAAAATTAATTTTTTCTGGCTGAGATAAAAAGAGTTTGAGTTGATATATCTGGCGTTGAGAAAATAAAATATTTAAGGATTTACCGATTAAGTCATTTGCAGAAATTCCGAAAACTTTCTCAGTATTATTACTGGCTTGTAAAATCGTAAAGGAATTTTTTTGTAAAACGAATAAAATCCCATGAGGCTGAATCAATCCTGGTATATGAATCGCTTCTCTATCGCAATTGGATAAATCAACTTCTTCGGGTCTTATCAACTCTAGGTTATTCATGTTATTTTTGGTTTTAGATAATAGTTAATTATTTAATCAGATAAATCATAGTTTTGAACTGCCTCAAACTCGAAAGGAGAAGGTCTGGCGATGGCATAGCCTTGAGCGTAATCTAAGCCAATAGCTTTGACTTTTTCTAAGATAGTTGAATTTTCCACAAACTCAGCTATGGTTTGAAGATTCATCACATGACCAATTCGATTAAAACTTTCAACAATCTCCAGATCGATCTTACTATTGACTATATTTTTCACAAAACTCCCGTCAATTTTCAAATAATCAACAGGGAAATTTTTAAGATAATCAAAGGAATTCATTCCGTGTCCAAAATCATCTATGGCAAAACAACAGCCCAGTTGTTTGAGTTCGTTAATTAACTGTATGGCTTGCTCAAAATTAGCGATCGCTGTTGTTTCTGTAATTTCAAAACAAATCGTTTTGGGCGGAACTTGGGCTTGTTTTAATTGCTCTTTTAAAAAATCGAGAAACTGCTTATTATTAATACTTGCTCCTGAAATATTAAGAGCATACAAATTTTGAGAAGAACTGATTTGATCAATATTTTGATGGTAATAATTGCGATATTTTGTAAAAAAAGTGCTAGTGACCCAACGATCTATCGCTGGCATGAGTCCATAGCGTTCTGCAGCTGGCATAAAAACGCCTGGAGAGACTATCTTTCCGGTTTCATTTAACAATCGCAATAAAATTTCATAGTAAATCGGCTTGTCATGAAAATTAATCGGAGCGATTTTTTGAGAATAAAGACAAAAACGGTTTTCTTCTAGTGCCTGATTAATTTGAACAACCCATTGTCTTTCTCTGCGTTGCCTCAGTAGCTCATGATCATTGACTTGATACACCTGAACACAATTGCGCCCCCTGCTTTTTGCCGCATAACAGGCTGCATCCGCTATCCCCAAAACACTATTTTTATCCTTCGTAGTATGGTCAATAGTAACCACTCCTATACTGACACCAATGCTAAAGGTTTTATTGTTCCAAAAAAAGCGAAACTTTTCTATCAGTTCTCGAAAAGTCTCGGCGATTTCAGTGGCTTTCTCTAGAGAGCATTGATGCAATAAACAGGCAAATTCGTCGCCCCCTAAGCGAGCTAAGGTATCAGTAGTGCGGACTCGCTGATCCAACAGTGCCGTCACTTGACGTAGTAGCTCATCTCCGGCTACATGACCGCAAGTATCATTGACTACTTTAAATTGATCTAAGTCTAAATAGCACAAAACATGATGCTGATGCTCGTTTTTGGCAGAGGAGAGAGCTTCTTCGAGTTGCTGTTCAAATCCGAGACGGTTGATTAACCCAGTCAGGGAATCATGACTGGCTTGCCAAGATAATTGACGATTTAGCTGGCGCGATTCGGTAATATCTCGAAAAACGATGACTGCACCAACTACCTGACCTTGACTATCTTGAATTGGGGCTGTTGAGTTATCAATGGGATATTCTTTCCCATTTCGAGCGAGCAAAATGGTGTTTTTCGCTAAACTGATGATTCTTACTTCGTCTAATACTTTTGTGGCGGGGTTCTCTACTGGATTTTTCGTCATTTCGTTAACAATTTGAAACACTTCACATAAAGGCAACCCTTGAGCTTTCTCCTGGCTCCATCCCGTTAAATACTCGGCTATCGGATTTATAGAGGTGACATTACCTTGGGCATCCGTCGTAATCACGGCATCCCCAATCGATTTGAGCGTCACTTGAGCTAATTCTTTTTCACAGAAGAGTGCTTCTTGGGTGCGCTGGTGTTCTTCTATTTCTTGAGTCAGGCACAAATTTTTGTCCTTGAGACTTTTTTGGAGTCGCTGAATCGATAAATGAGTTTCGACACGCGCTAACACTTCTTCGATTTGAAATGGCTTCGTTATATAATCTGCTCCGCCAACGGCAAATCCTTGTACTTTATCGAAGGTGTTATTGAGCGCACTCAAAAAAATTACGGGAATATTGGCGGTTTGCTCATCGGCTTTTAATTGCCGACAGATTTCATAGCCATTATAGTCAGGGAGCTTAATGTCGAGCAAAATCAAATCTGTAACAGCCGCTTTAGCTCCTCTTAAAACCATCGTCCCTGTGGTGCAAGAACGAACTTTATAGCCTTGTTTTTTTAACGTGTCTCTTAGAAGGCGCAGATTATCTGGTAAATCGTCAACGATTAAAATACTACCTTGAGACAAGAAAGTCATCATTAAATCTCCCTCGAAAAAACAGGGTAAACGTATCTTAAGTTTAACTAGAAAGAAATTCTAACGTTCTCTTACTCAACCTCTTTAGGTACGACGATACTAATTTGTCCTTCGGGGGAAACAAGAATCTTGCCACCCAACGCTTGAATTTCTTGCAAGGCTCTTTGTTGCGTTTTCACATCGGCAGTGCTTGACAGCACCATACTCCATGCCCCAATCTGAGCGATCTTACTTTTAGGATTTTTCTGCAAAAACTTAACAGTATCCTTGGTTCTAGCCGCTAAGCTTTGACTGACTTCATCATCATAGGTTTGCGCCCAATTGGATGCCATCGTGTAAGATTTTTGGGCGGCTTTAGTATCACCCAAAAACAATAATTCATCAATGCCTTTATAGAGCCAAAGGTAATAAGGCGGATAGACAGGCGCATCAAGTTTAGCAGGAACAAGCACTAGGCTTTTTTCTAGAGCAGTAATCGTTTTTTTCGGTTCTCCCGCAAAAATGGAAGTCGCTCCCGCCAATTTGAGCAAGGCATCAATAAAAAGAGGATCTCGCTCGGCGACTAACTCTAGGTAATTCGCACTGAGAGCATATCCGGTTTGCTTACGGGCTTCGCCATCACCAAAGTATTGAATAAAGCGCAAATATAGCCAATCCGCTAGCAAATTGTCAAAACCGAGGGCAGGAAGCCCTTTGAAGACATCTAACTGGAGTTTTTCAAGTTGTTCTTTCTGTTGATACTCGGTTGGGGTTAGGGTAGTCGATTGAGGTTGGATGCGAGAAAGTTGCAGCCAAATAATCCCAGTTAAGCTCAGAGCAATAATGGCTATAGTTCCTAGTAGACTGGCAGATTTTTGGAATAATAAAATCGGTTTCATAAGATAGCGACCTGCGTCACGATACAAAAATTGTGAGCCTTGGCAAATTCCCAAATTCCAGGCTCTTCCGGCATAGTGAGGGAAAATGTGTACTAGGATACAAATCCCTGAAAGATGGGTTACAACGGATTGATAATTTCTAATTAAGTTTGAATGCTTACTGCCGTCTAACCCATCCTACACTAATCTATAAGATTTTGTTATCACCACAGGTACGGGAGAGCCGATTTCTGAATGAGACATTCCTGCCGCCAACCAACCCAAGACATCATAGACTGTGACATGAAATAACAACACCAAATTGTCCTCACCAAATCCTCTCCATCTTGAGGATAAAGCCCGGTAAAACTGGGTCGCCACTGAGAGCCGAAGGATTATCTAAACATTCAGTCTCTACTCCCGGACGATAGATGTAAACGCAACAATTTTTCCGGTCAATTAGCCAGCCTAATGCAGATCCATTATCGATATATTCCTGCATCTTGTCTTTGAGGGGCTGAAGCCGATCACTGGCTGAACGCAGTTCAATGACAAAATCAGGACACAGAGGAATGAACTTCTCTTGCTGTTCCGGGGAGAGGGCATTCCAGCGAGATAGCCTAAGCCAGGAAACATCAGGAGAGCGATCAGCCCCATTCTGGAGTTTGAAGCCCGTCGAAGAGTCAAACCCGATTCCCGTGCTATCTTGCTCTACCCAACTCCAAAACTGCCCAGTGAGGCTGAAGTTGCGATTTCCAGTTACTCCCCCAGTTGGTGGCATGATCATCAATTGTCCATCAAAAGTGCGTTCAAAACGTAAGTCGCGGTTGAGCTGACAAAATTCAAAAAATTGGTCATCCGTCATTTCAAACGCCGGACGCATTTGCAAGACGAGGGGAGTGACTTCGGTTGGCGCGAGGGTTTCAATCATGGTTGATTCAGCTTGAGTTGGACGTTTGCGGGTTTGTCTTCGCTCTCTAGTTGATGGTGATAATGTTGCGATAGCTCATATGCAGAATTGGGTTTGGTGTCTACTTAAACCATTTTAGCTCGACTAGCTAAAATCGCTCTAAGCGTTGCCGCTTCCTAAGATAAACAGACTGATTAAGGTACTGCTGTTCCAAAGACTGTGGAGTAAGATCGACGATAAAAGATTGCGCGATCGCACGTAAACGACTCCCAATACCATTCCCAGTACCGCTAGTGGCAAAATTTCCGAAACGTTAAGATGAGCTACTGCAAAAATCAAACTACTCGCGCTAATCGCTCCCCACACAGGAAAATAGCGGGTTAAGGAAGGTAATAAAAAACCCCGAAACATCATCTCCTCGTAGATAGGCGCGGCGATTGAGGCAGTAAAGAAAAAGATCGCTAAAACCACTTTATCTTGTGCTTCTAAAGCCAGCGATAATAAAGGATTGCTACCTCCTTGTCCGTTCCAGAATTGTTGGTTAATTAAAGACACTAACACCACTAACGGTAAAGCAGCTAAATATCCCCCCAATCCCCAACCTATCGGGTTACTTTTTAAGCGAAATTGAAACCAATCTTTAGGCAATGGAGAAAAGGGTTTTACGGATAGATAAAGCACTAACAACCCGCCGGCACTCATTGCCAAATAGCTAACAAGAACGTAGATTGCTTTTCCGCGCAAACTAAAATGGGTTAAATCCAGTTTAAAAAGTCCAAAAAGAAGCGGCAAGACAATTTGTCCTACAAAGAAAAAGCCGACAATTAGCACTTGCCAAATCGTTTCAGCTTGCCAAGGAACTTCCCAAGCTTGCTGATTCATCGCTAAAATCGCCTGTTCTTTTTTGAGAGAAACTTGGACAAGCGCAAAAACTAAGATTCCGAACCCTATAACACCAGAAAATATCGGCAAAATGCCGATAATACTTAATTTAATCAGTGCCACATTAGCACTCTCTTGCTCTTGACTTTGTAAAATTTTTAGGTCAGATTGGCGATTTTGAAGCTGGTATAACTGCTCTAAGGCACGATAGCGAAACCAACCCTTGAGAGTTTGATTAATTCGTTCTTCTGAATCAGGCAAGACTTGCGGGGGTTGAGTCCACAATCGGTGTAAAACTTTGGCAGTTTGTTGGATAGGCGTTAAGGGAAGATCGCGACGGGAAGAACTGCTTAAAGCAGACCAATTTTTTAGTGCGGCAGGAAGATCGTTTTGTTGCGCTTGCAGCAAAGCAATTTTTAAATCAACTTCATTAATAAACTTGTGTGCTTGTTCAATTTCTTTGGGCAAAGAATCTTGAGGAGAAGTCACAACTGTTTCTTGTAAGGTGATAGGCGTTTTAGAATCTAGAGGAATGGTTACTGAAGTAATCGGTACTAATTTAGCCGCTAGTTTTTCTAAATTTTTTTGTGTGGCAACGCGAGCTTCTTGATATTGATTTTCGGCAATTTTATCAGGATCTTGCCCTAATAAAGCTTGTCGCAGTTGAGTCAGATCTCCTGCTGAATCTTGGGGTAAAGATTCTGAGGCTTGAAGAATTAAGTTCGTCTGGTACAGTTGAAGATTTGACTGAACTTGAGGCTGATTGATACTATCTATTAGAGCCAATCCAACCGGAAGTAAGGCAACAATTGTCAATATTAACAAAATAATTCTTTTAACAGTCATGTTTTGAAACCTGTAATTGATATATTGAACTAGAAGTTTATTAAAATAAAATTGTCTACAGTTCCTAATACGCGACTGTTATTTAGGTGTAAATCATTCAAAGTTTCTCGCTCAAGTAGTAAATAAGAAGGCGGTAAAGTAAGCTGTTGTAATTCCTCTTTAGTTTTGGGAATTACGGGGCGATCGCTATAAAAATCTAAGCTAGGACGGCGGTAGGCAAACGAAGTGTAAACAACCGTTTCGGTAGGTATATTTTCTCGAATTAATGTGGCAATCGGTTTAACCGGAAAGGACTCATTCAACTCCCAAATCCAAGTATGAGATATCATTAACATAGTTAAACTCAGATACAGTCCAGTAAATAAAATAGGAATCGAGTAAAACGGGGTAATTTTCCAGGCAGCTAATAGCAGTGTAGCAGCAACTATCAAAACTGAGCAAACCAGTACAGTTTCAGCTTTTGTTATCAATAAATATCCCCCGCCAACGATGGCAGCTAAACCACAAATAGCCAATAAAATAGATATCCATTTAGGATAAGCTGTTTTCTCTCCTCTCCAAAATTGAGCTAAATAGGCTCCCACTGCTAGCGCAAAAAACGGATACAAGGGCATGATATACCAAGGTAGCTTTGTTTGCATAACAGAAATAATTCCCATAAATATTATAATACCTGTCAGAACCAACTTAGCCCAAGTTTGACGACGTTGTTGCCAAGCAAGTATCATGCCACCAGGCAAAAAAATTAGCCAAGGAAAACTATATTTAGCTAACTCTAGTAGATAATACCAAACTGCTCCACTATTTCCTTCAACTGCTGTCGCTAAGCGACCGAAATTTTGTTCCAAAAAGTGAACTTGAATAAAACTCTCTCCATAGTGTTGTACTTGAGCAGAATACCAAATAACAGCAGGTAAAAAACCTAAAATTATGCCCAACCAAAGATTAGGGTTTCTCAGCCATTTTCCAGGTTTGTCTGTCAACATAAATACACTAAGAATCCCACCTAAAGCAATTACCAACGTTCCTTTACTTAAAGCAATTAAACCCAGTCCAATACCTACGCCAAGTGCCCAGCGAGGTTGCTGTCTAGCCTTTAATAAACATAAAATTGCAATCAGCAAAAACGTATTAATGATACCATCTATCATGGCTAAACGTCCGTGACGGATGACTGGTAATAAAGTTAAATAAACCATAGCACTACAGACAGCACTAGAACGCTGAGCAAAAATTTCTCGTCCAATAAGATACAGTAAAGGAACTCCAGAAGCAGTGATTAAAGCACAAGGTAAACGAGTTGTCCATTCACTAATACCCCCAAGATGATAACTGATATTTATTAACCAAATTAAGAGAGGAGGTTTGAAAAAAAATGGCTCATCCATATAAGTTAAATATAGCCAATTACCAGTCCGAAACATATCTTTAGCAACTGTTCCATAATATCCTTCATCCCAATCTCGTAAGGCTAAATTGCCTAAGTTAATCAACCAAAGAAAAATGGCACAAGTAAATAAAAAGAAAAACCATTTTATATCGATCTTTTGTTCTTTAGATAGGAATTTAAAAAACTTCATTTTATAATAGGTTGTAATAAATTGTATTTTAACCACAAAAGCACAAAGAATTGCTATATTAATATTCTCTAACTTTTTTGAACCAAATATAAATAATATTTTTCATTATGAATAAATGCCTTTTTAAACTCCTTTATTAAACGAATATCGAGGGTTTTTTCTTTAGTATCTAGTTGACGATTTAAAATCAAAATTGCTTCAGGCGCTTGGGAAGTGTTTAAAACGGAGAGTGTTTGCGCTAGAATCTCGTTAGAACTTACTTCTTTTCTGCCTGCGTTGAATAATACGTAACTCCCTAAATGTTGGCTCTCAGGATAATAAATTTTTTGGTTGAGATAGCTGCTAATGGGTGAAACAGCAAAATCTTCACTCCCTACAATCGGCAAGCGATCTAAATTTTCCTTTTTAATAAAATCTGCGGTGGCACGACTAGCAGAATAAGGAGTTAATAAATCCCGACTGTACGAAACAATACCTGCTATGAGTTGAGCAGAAAGAATCATGATAATAAAAGTCGTTTTTTGTCGTTTGACAAAACTCTGCCATTTTAATAATATTTTTTTGGTTTTCTGGGGCAGTTTCTTAAAAGTTAGGTCTCTCGAATGAAGCTCAGAATAATAACTGGCAAGCCATAAAGAAACAATTAAAATAATAAACAGATGCCCGTAGTGTCGCTGAGAACCTAAAAATTTAAGATAAGTAAATACAAGAATTTCTAAGCTACCAAAGACATAAAAAAATAATGCAACTGGTTTAGTGATAAAAGTTGTCACAAAAAAAGTAAATATTCCTAAAGATAAGATAGCAAAAATAATGACATCAGTTAGTTTAGAATCACTTGGTACTAAAATAAGTATATAACTATTCCAAATTCGGGTAGTTGCTTGAGCCAATCGATACCAATCAAATTGTAAAAACCATTGACTTGCCCCACCTTGTAAGGTGCTGTCGGCGGGAGGCATTAACATGACAACAGATAGAATAATACCCAACCCAAAAATTGCTAAACTTATTAAAATATTTTGAAGAGTTGCTTGAGTTTTGAAATTCAACTGATTTTGCCATAGGTATTCAAAGGCTAAAGTTAAGAATAATGCCAACGCTATCAGCAAGCAATAAGCATTGGTATTTGCCATCAATGCAAGAAGCAAGGCTAAAAAAAGATAGTTTTTCTGCCGAGTTTTATAAACAGTGCAAAAAGCAAATATTGCTAAAATTCCTAAAGAATAATTTCGACTAATCAGAGCATATTCATAAAATGGCAAATAACTAAAAGTAAATAATATTTTTTGTAATTTTGTGAAAGGAGAAAAAAGGACAAATAAAATAGTGCAGCTTGTGGCGATCGCGAGATGGAAAAGCTGCATAATAATAGGATTATGAGTAACCTGATTGAGTAATAATAAGCAGAGATACCAAAGAATTGGGTGTCCTTCGTATCTAATATTGTACAGAAATTGTCCGAATGATTCACTATCTCTAGCTATTAGCCAGCCATTTAGCTCATCTCGCCACATGGCATGATTGAGAATTCCTAATAAACCTAATCCTAAAAAACTAATAATAATGAGTAAATTAAATTGGCGATCATTTTTAATCAGAGATGACTTGAGCGTTGCTAATGAGTAATTGAGTAGTATCACGAACCTGTAATCTAGAATGGGGTAAGTACATGGGAGGACAAACAGCTTGGCTACTCGCGTTATTATAGTGCGTCACGGACAAAGCAGCTACAACGCACAGCAGAAAATTCAAGGTCGCATAGATGAGTCAGTCTTAACGGAAAAAGGGCAAAAAGATGCACAAATTCTCGGTGACGCTCTAAGTCAACTGGCAATTGATGCCATTTACTGTAGTCCGCTTCAACGCGCAAAAGCGACTGCCCAAATAATTCAGGCGAGTTTCTCCCATCCCCCTCACTTAATTGCGACAGACAAACTCCTAGAAATTGACCTCCCCTTGTGGGAAAAGCTGCAAAAGCAGGAAGTTATCCAAAAATTTCCTGATGATTACCGTTGTTGGAAAGAACGTCCCCACGAATTCAAAATGCTGCTTTCGACTGCCAACGGACAGCGCGAGCATTATCCTGTTTTGCGACTCTACGAACAAGCTAAGCAATTTTGGCAGACTATTCTCGCTCAACATCAAGGCCAGACTATGCTTATTGTCGCCCACAACGGCATCAATCGCTGCCTGATTATGAGTGCCCTCGGCATTGCGTCCTCTCGCTATCATGCCATCCAGCAGTCTAACTGTTGCATCAACGTCTTAAATTTTAGTGGGCAATGGGGACATCCAGTACAATTAGAATCCCTCAATCAAACTTCTCATCTTGGCATTCCTATTCCACCGCCTCGTTCAGAAAATAACCGCGTCCGTTTACTTCTCGTCCGTCACGGCGAAACCCAGTGGAATCGGGAGTCTCGCTTTCAAGGAATTCGAGATATTCCTCTCAATGAAACCGGAAAACAACAGTCGCAAAAAGCGGCAGATTTTCTTAAAGATATCCCGATAAATTTTGCAATTAGCAGTCCGATGTTACGCCCCAAGGAAACAGCAGAAATAATCCTTCAGTACCATTCAGGTATTAATCTAGATTTAGAATCTCAACTCCAAGAAATCTGTCACGGACTCTGGGAAGGAAAGTTAGAATCGGAAATTGAAAATGCTTTCCCTGGAACGCTGCACCAATGGAAAGAGTTTCCCGAAACTGTCCAAATGCCCGAAGGGGAAAACTTACAACAAGTTTGGGATAGAGCGATCGCGTGTTGGGATAAAATTGTAGAACGTTACAGTAATTTGCCTGCAACCAATACTGGTATTGTTGTGGCCCATGATGCGATTAATAAGGTAATTTTGTGTTATTTATTGGGCTTACAACCTTCTCATTTTTGGAGTATCAAACAGGGAAATGGTGGCGTTAGCGTCATTGACTATTCCAAAGGATTAGAAGGTGGCCCAGTGTTGCAGGCGATTAATCTTACGTCCCATTTAGGGTCAGGAATTTTGGATAAGACCGCCGCAGGTGCATTGTAATAACGGTGGGCAATGCCCACCCTACAGATCAATCCATAATTTATTGTGCTGCTACTGTCCAATCCTCAATCCGTAAACCTGGTACTTTTGAGAAGTCACGTTGATTGCGAGTAACAAGAATACAGTTCTCTGCTAGTGCAATAGCTGCAATTTTTAAATCTTGTGTTCCTATTCGGATTTTCTGCTGACGTAACTCTTTAAAACAATTGTAAGCAGTTTGATTGAAATTAATAATTTGATTGTTACTAAAATACTGAATAATATCTGTAGTTTTCTATATTCGTTAAAACTTCTTGAAATAAAGGATTTTTAACTAGCGTAGATGGAATATTGAGTAAAGGATTTTTAGTGTAATTTCGTCGTTTTTC
>JBGTNM010000314.1:0-5296 GCA_041743025.1 Microcystaceae cyanobacterium | reverse complement strand
TATTCGACGATTCTACTATCTGTGTCGTAACTTTTCCATTGTTAAAAGATTATTTAAGCTTTTCTTTGATTACCAACTTTTTAAGATTCCTAATCTAGCAAAATATGATGCTTTTGTCCAATTCATTTAGGCTTGCTATAGCATTTCCCCTAATAAAAATCCCCTTTCTCTGTGCTCCCTTCGGGGACTGCGAAGCAGCACGCGCTTCCTGAAAAGCCTTATCTATCTCACTCCAGCTAGGACAATCTGACTTGTATCGTTCGTAGGCCCAGACCGTTCCCGCCTTCACCTGTTGAAGCTGCACTAACTGACCGTTGGCGTAGACTTCCGCGACGGTGCGACCAAATCTGTCGGTAGTGATAGGGTCGATGGTGACTTGGTTGTTACTGCGGTTGAGGAGCGATCGCAGGTGATCACGGCTGGCAATACCGTTCTCCTGCTTGGCTTCGGGACTGTCAATGCAGGCAAATCTAACTTTAACCTGTTGTCCTTGGCAGTTAACCCTTATCGTGTCGCCGTCATAGACAGAGCCTTTGACTACGGTGCATTGCTGGGAGGCTGCACTTTTATTAGGGGAAATTAGATGATGAACGCCTTGGTACAGGATGAAAAAGGCGATCGCTGTCCAGGTGATTTTAACGAGCTTCATGGTTTAACTGGGAGGGGTCTAGGGTTAGTGTTCCCAGTTGAGGAGGGAGGGCGCTCAGATGTAGTGGCGATGGCAGACAGCCATTATCCAATAAAGCTATATTTTTCAAGTCATAATTCGGCAATAATTTTGGCTTAAACCTGTAATGATTTTGGGGAATAAATAATCTAATTTTAGGGAATGATTTAGCTCTCTATGTTGTTAGGTTGTACTGTGCCTTGACCTTAGCTAAAAGAGAGATGAACCAACTTGTCACAACTTTAAAAAAAGGATTGATGATGAAAAACTTGGTGAAAACAGCAACTATATCTTCATTTTTTACTGTTTTGTTATTAGGCTACCAACCTGCCAATGCAATAGTTAAGTTTCTTGGCATCGGCAATGATGAATTTAAAAATGATATCAATGTTTCTAGTAATGCGCTTCGTCCTTTTCTAAGACCTAATGATATTATTAACCTCTCTTTTAACTTAAACGGAGCGCAAATTCTTCAAGAATTAACTAATGCTAAGAATATGCTTCAGAACGGTGATATTTTTATCTTTCATTATTCTGGCCATGGTGATGCGCCTGATATTCCAGATATAGCTCCGATAGACGAGAATAATCCTGGCAACAATGGAAATGAAGGTGTAATTGGCTTATTTAATGATTTTCCTATGGGTGCAAGGGATGATGAGATCGCTATGATCATCAATATGTTCCCAGAAAGTGTTGGCATACTTTCGATCTTTGATAGTTGC
Organism: Microcystaceae cyanobacterium; assembly: GCA_041743025.1. Classification (GTDB taxonomy): domain Bacteria; phylum Cyanobacteriota; class Cyanobacteriia; order Cyanobacteriales; family Microcystaceae; genus JBGTNM01. Next base: position 3,904 of record JBGTNM010000314.1, on the reverse strand, counting down.
TTTGCAGGTGAAATGATTGATGGAACGGCTGATATTAATCGAGGCTTGGTGATTGGGACGGCTGATGCTTGTCGCACGGCTCCTGATCAGTCTATCTTTCTTCCTGAATGGCTTAGGTCTTTGTCTCCTAATGGGATGGGGAGCGTAGTAGGTGATGCCAATAATGACCAAAACTTAACTCTTGGCGAATTGTTTAATAGTCTAAGCTTGATCACTACCAGAGGACATGGCTCCAATCCCTTTGCAGCCAACTTCGAGACAGCAACGCATCTGAACTACACAGTTGCTTTTACACCTACATCTGTCCCGGAACCCACTTCCGCCCTCAGCCTTCTCGCCCTCGGCACTCTCGGCGTAGCTTCAACCTTCAAACGCAAACAGAACAACCAAAAATCAACAGAGAAAGAGACAGAAAAAGCTGCATAGCTGAAAGAAAAGTCGCAAAGTAAATGGTTATGGAGGGATAGGTTTTGAAAAAATCCAGGGGGTTTCGTTCATTGTTGCCTGCATCTGCGGTGACTATAGGATTGCTTTTTGCGGCAACGCCACCAGTATATGCTGCTCGCCTTGTCGCTGTTTTATTTACCGGCTTTTCTGCTTCTTCTGGCTCTTCTGATGACTCGATCGGAATGGAAACTCTTAATACGACTTTGCAAAATACCTTTGGTGGCAATCCAAATATGCCCTTTTCCAGCGAAGTATTTTCTTGGACTGAGGCACAAGCAGCCTTCAACTTCATCAACGGATTTAATGATATTTGCCATCTCGTTTTAATAGGACACAGTTTTGGTGGAGATACGGCTATTGATGACTTAGCTACAGATCTTCTGTTGCCTAATAATCAGACAGTTGACTTGATTATACAAATTGAGTCGGTAGGTATTGGTGATAACCAATTACCTGGAAATGTCAAAAAGGGAATCAACTACTTTCAGCCCGGTTTAGACGGCGACATATTATTTAGAGAAACAAATGTGGTAGGTGCTATGAATATCAACGCAGAGCAACTATTAGGCAAAGAATTAACCCACACTAATATAGATAATGATCCAGACTTGTATCAGCAAATTATAACTGATATGAGGAAATCCACGTCTGTACCTGAATCCAACTCTACTCTCAGTCTCTTAACCATTGGTACTCTAGGTGCAGCTTCAACTCTGAAGCGCAAACACAAGCAGAAATCCACAGAAAAAGAAACTACAAAAGTAGGTTAATCTGATGCCAAAAATTTTATCATCACCCCTTCAGTCAGTCACTTGAAGGGGTTTATTATTGGCTCTGCCTTAGTATAGCAGTCGAAGTATAGGTTAGGACGTTAATCTAACAGCTAGATCAACTCGCTCACGAAAATCTTCGATGGAACCTTGCGATTTTCTAACCCTGTTTTTAATCGGAAACCAATAATGCTCGATGTCATTTAAGTCAGGAGAATAAGCAGGGTAAGCTCATCTAAATTGGTATAAGATGTACTTGACAAAAAAGACAAAGTGTTAGGGGAAGAGAGGCACTCCCATCCAAATTATAATCAAGTTCTTATCTCAAATAAGAACAGGAGAATGAGAAAATGGCAAAAGGTTTTGGCTCTCAACAACAGGCCCCAGTTAAAACGGAAGAGAAAAAACCTCAAACAAGATCAAAAGCCTCTATTCAGGAGATTCAAGACAGTTTATTGAGTTACGTTGACGAAATAGAAGATCCCAGAGTGCAAAGAACCCAGAAGCACAAGTTAACCGACATATTAATCATCGCCATCTTAGCTGTTATCGGAGGAGGAGAAGGATGGGAAGACATAGAAAATTACGGGATAGCTAAAGAACAGTGGTTAAGAGAATTTCTAGAATTACCCAACGGAATCCCCAGCGATGATACGTTTAGACGAGTTTTTGAAAGAATTCAACCAGAGGCTTTAGAACAATGCCTATCTCAGTGGCTTCAAACTTTGATGGGGTCACTCAAAGGGGAAATTATCCCCATTGACGGCAAGAATCTCAGAGGTTCTTACGACCGTAACCAAGAGAAATCCGCTTTACATCTGGTAACAGCATGGGCAAGTGAACAACGTCTAGTCTTAGGACAAGTGAAGGTAGAAGACCATAGCAACGAAATCACAGCGATTCCTGCCCTTTTAGAACTACTAGACCTAAACGGTGCGATTATTACTCTCGATGCGATGGGAACTCAAACGAAGATTGTTCAACAGATTCGTCAGAAGAAAGCCGATTACATTGTTGCCCTCAAAGCTAACCACCCGACTTTGTTCTCGGAAGTCAAGCAATGGTTTTATGAGAATAGAGCCAAGAATTTCGGCGGATTTGAACACAATTACGACAAATCAGTCGAAAAAGGTCATCATCGCACTGAGAAACGCTACGTTTGGGCTATTCCTCTGTCAGCTTTTGGCGGTCTCTATCAACAAGAACAATGGGATGGACTACAAACCATAGTGATTGTCGAACGAATTCGGCACCTATGGAATGAAACTACCCACGAGATTCAATTTTATTTGACCTCTCTCCCTCCTGATGCCCAATTTCTGGGCCGTGCTATTCGCACTCATTGGAGCATTGAAAACCAGCTTCATTGGACATTAGATGTCACTTTCGCCGAAGATCAATGTCGGATTCGGTCTTTCCACAGTCCACGTAACTTTGCTCTCCTTAGAAGGCTGGCACTTAATGCCCTCAATCAAGAAACGACTTTGAAGCGTAGTCTTCGCCAAAAAAGGAAGCAAGCTGCTATGAACAATAACTACATGGTGACTGTTCTCAATGCCTTCTGTCAAGCCTGATTGAGATGCTCTTACCCTGGGAGAATAAGCAGGTCATCGGTACTCCGGCTTTGAAAGCCGGAGCCTGCGATGACTTCGTAAATATTGCAATTCACAGTCAGCAGACTCAATCAAATCCCTGATTTTTCCTCCTTTATGAAAAGTAGCATTATCTAAAATTACTGTTTGACCTGGAGTTAGCTGTGGAATTAACATTGTCTCCAACCACTTCTCAAACACTTGACGATTACAAGACCCCTCAAAGGTTAAAGGAGCTATTAATTTTCCCTGACATAATCCACTCATAATGCTGACTCGTAGGCTTCTTTTTCCTGATTTTAAATCATAAAATCTTTTTCCTTTATCATTCCATCCATAGCCATAATCTTCTCGATTGTCTAGACCTGATTCATCTATATAAACTAACTGCTCTTTGCTTTTTTGGCTAAGAGTCTCCCTAAATTGTTGTCTTTTTTCTTCATCTCTTTCTCGATAACCGTAAGTTTTTTTTTCGCGTATAGTTGATTTTTTTTAAGGCTTTGCCTATCGTGCGATCGCTAATATTTTCCGGCCAGGCTTCGGCCATTTCTTTTTGAGTTTGACTGCCCTGAATCTGAGCAAATTCCAGGAATTTTTCGTGCATCCTGAATTTTGGGGTTATATCCTTGTTGATATCCGAATTTTGCCCTGTAATCTCCGGTTTCTTTTCTTCTTTTTAACCAGAGATTGATTGTGTTCCGACTAATTTGAAAGAGGCGACTCACCTGAGTTTGGCTCATTCCATCATCGAGCGCTTTAATGACTTTAGTTCTTAAATCGTAACTGTAAGAAGCTGGCATTTAATGGTTTTTTGATATTTTTGGACACTTCCATATTATCATACTTTGTCCTAACCTATACTTCGATTGCTATATAAGCTGCTTGAGATAAAAATAGACGAAATTGGTTAACAATAAACTGCTGACAACTTAATCTATCTGCCTTGATACCCAGGGCAGGGCAACCGCATACGTTTCTTAACAATTGGAAAGTGATGGATAGGGGATGTGCTGAAGTAGGATAATCCAGAGTATCTAAGGAAATCTAGCCATGTCAACAGCTTCTAGCCCCACAGCCCTGATTGAGACTTATTTC
>JBGTNM010000313.1:0-4372 GCA_041743025.1 Microcystaceae cyanobacterium | reverse complement strand
CGAATAGGCCCACCTATTGATACATATAATGTCTCATCTAATCCGACTCCATTAGTCAGTGAGCGAAAAACAATTTCTAAATCGGGAACCGAAAGCATTAATCGTCCAGCTTGTTTAAGAACGCGACGAAATTCAGCAAGTGCTTGTGGCACTTCATGATAATAAATATGTTCTAAATTATGACTGCTATAAACACAGTCGAAAAAGTCGTCTGGTACATCAACCATATCAGTAATACTCGCCAGAATATCTGGGTGAACTGCTTGATCGATATCTAATCTTATTTCTTGCCATTGTTCAGGTGGGAATTCGTCAGGATTGAGATAAAAGTCTCCGCACCCGACGTGAAGACAGGTGTTTTTAAAAAAATCAAACTCTAGTAAATCCATATTAGGTAATGGGTAATGGGGTACTATCAAACTGCGATCGCAATCCAATTTTGCAATTCTTCCCATCCTTTGCCCTGCCGGACAATCAAGGGCGTATCGCTTGTCAAATCCAAAATAGTAGACACTTCTGCGCCAAGTTCTAACCCATCATCAATAATAATATTTACTTGCTTGTCCATCACATCAAATAATTGGGCTTTCTCCAGTTCAAAAGCAGGGAATTTTTCATCATCAGGGGATAAGTGGGCAGACGTTGAAATGATAGGATTGCCTAATGATTGTAAAAGAGATTGACAGACGGCGCAATCGGGAACACGAATGCCTGTAGTTTTTCGCTTGGGACTCATGACCAATTTTGGCACTAATTTGGTGGCTGGCAGTAGAAATGTATAAGAGCCAGGGACTAAGCGCTTCATAAGGCGGTAAGCTTGGTCACTTACCCAGGCATACTCAGAAATATTGGATAACGAAGAACACAAGAAAGTGAGGGGCTTATCGTTAGATAATTGTTTTAATTGCCTGACCCGTTGCACGGCGGATTTACTGTTAAGATCGCAACCGATCGCATAGACGGTATCTGTTGGATACAACGCGATCGCTCCCTCGCGAAGAGCATGACAAATTGCTTCAACACTGCGGGGCTGAGGATCACTAGGATGGAGAGTGTAAAGAGTAGCCATAACTCATGACTAAAATAGCATATTTGGACTGTCCGACTGGAATTGCTGGGGATATGTGTTTAGGAGCGTTGGTTCACAGTGGCGTTCCCTTAGAATACCTCATTGAACAACTGCAAAAATTAGGTATTGCACAGGAATATCGCCTGTGGTCAGAAAATATCCGCCACCAAGGGCAACAGGCAACGAAAGTCCATGTGGAATTACGCCACACTCAAGCACCTCCAGCAACCCACCATCATCATCATAGCGACCATCCGATCGCACGTCATTTACCTGAGATTGAACACCTGATCAAAAAAGCAGATTTGCCTCTCAAGGCGACGCAATGGAGTCTAGCCATTTTTCGCCAATTAGCTATCGCTGAGGGGGCAGTTCACGGGGTAGATCCTCAAAAGGTACACTTTCATGAAGTGGGGGCGACTGATGCCATTGTAGACATTGTGGGGACGTGTTTGGGGTTGGATTGGTTGGGCATTGAGGAATTGCATTGTTCTCCCCTACCAACCGGAGGCGGAACCGTTTGGGCGGCACACGGGCAATTGCCAGTCCCCGTTCCCGCCGTGTTAAAGTTGTGGCAATCTCGCCAAGTTCCGGTTTATAGCAATCATATCGACCAAGAATTAGTCACGCCAACGGGGGCAGCGATCGCTGTCACCTTGGCAAAAACCTTTGGTTCACCACCGTCCATGCAGTTAATTAAAGTGGGATTGGGGGCAGGAACCCACAACTTACCCATTGCGAATATTTTGCGGTTGTGGATTGGAGAAAATCAGAGTTTAAACAGTCACAACACGCAAATTTTAGAGACGATTTCAGTTTTAGAAACGCAAATTGATGACCTAAATCCTCAAGTGATTGGTTATGTATTTGAGGCGTTATTAGAAGCAGGGGCAGTGGATGTTTTTACGCAGGCGATCGGCATGAAAAAATCACGTCCTGGGATTTTATTAACGGTTATCTGTCCGCCGGAAAAAGTTGCTGAGTGCGAGGCGATAATTTTTCGAGAAACAACCACATTAGGCATCCGGCATTTGACGCAGCAGCGTTCTATTTTACAGCGAGAAATACAAACAGTAGAAACCCAATACGGTCAAGTTCGAGTAAAAGTCGCAAGTCAAGGAATTGAAGAAAATAAAATTATTATTAATGTTCAACCTGAATATGAAGATTGTGCTGTTTTAGCCAGAAAACACCAACAGCCTTGGCGCGTAATTCATCAGATGGCATTAGATGCTTGGTATCGACAACATTACTAGATCTCTTGCATAAATAACTCTACTATTTCCGAACGTCCCCGTCCCACTTTTCTATAATTGACAATAAAGCTAATATTTCGTTATTTAAAGGCGATTGAGACGATTGCAGGGCAAAAGACTCCAGCAAAAGCTGCTAGGCACAATTTTCTTCAGGTTACATGACCAAATTTTCTAAGTTTGTTCTCGAATGGCTGTTCGTTTAAAGGCGATGGTGGCTCCTTTGGTCTGCTCTTTAGCACGCACTTGAGCAGGATATCGACGCTATGTCCGTGTAGTTGAGCAAAAATGACAGCATCATCAAGATGTCCGTAGTGAGCGAACCAAGTAGCAAGGCTGCGGCGAAAGTCATGGGGTTAAAATTTGGCAAAATTCTTTCAGTTCCTTGATTAAGGTTTGAAGATGAGGAGGCAAGTCTTCTGGTTGAATCTGGTAAACGAGACGCGGGCGATCGCTGGCTGGCTTAGAAGAATTTGAGGATTATCCTTGCTTTTTTTTGCCTTAATTCTATAGGAGATTTCGCTTTTTCTAATCGGCAAGCGAACGGGACTCAGTTGATAGTTGCAATGATCACTTAACCAATTAATAAACTCTTTCCAACAACTGGCGTGAATGGCGGCTGATTTGTCGTTTTGTCTTTGCCTATGTTCAATTTCTGCCATTAATTTATCGTGATAAGCTTCGATAAATCCTGTCAAGGGAATTAGCCTGAGCAGTTGCCGATTTTGCAAGCGCGAATAGTTGGGCTGTCCGATCAGGGGGTAGAAAACTTGAAAAATGACTGTTCTTAGTTTTTGTAGTTTCTTATGTGCGATTTTTCACCCAATTGATTGAGCAGATGTTGATAATAATCTTCTAGGCAATCATTAAGTGAATCCACAACCGTTTTCCCCGCTACAGGTTATTGATTAAACATTGATCCTGTGACGCTCTCACGGAGTGGGTTGGTTCCATGCATCCCCTTTTGGACGTGTTAGTTTAGTAGGATGCGTTTTAAAACACATCCGACTGGACTCCCCTACTCCCCTCCTCAACCGACTGATAACAACGCCTCTTCTATCGGCTTTGGTAACTCGATAGGATAAAACCGATTCACAGAAAAAGCGTAGTCTTCACCACTTTCATCAATAACCCGAATTAGACCGTTTATTTCTGCTGTCTTATCAGGGATAACGCGGTATATTTTTCCGACTTCTAGTGAAGCTTCGTAGCCTTCATTATTGAGACACACTGCGAACTGATTTGCTTGGGATACCTGTGTTTTCATGGTCAATCTAGAAACGGTAGCTTGAGCTTAAACTCTTTTTTGCCAATGCCATGAGCTTCGTACCAATGGACTTCAGCTAACCGTATCATACCATTGGGAAGTCGAACTTGGGCTATGCCTTTTAATTTTCTCCATTTACCCTTGCCATACTGTTTTTGTAACCGTACCCGATTACGAATTCCTGTTCCTATGGCAATAATTTCGATGTTCGTGATATTGCTTATAATCTCAAAGTCCACGATAAAGCAAGTCCGAAGAGTGTTTTTTTATCATAGCATCTATCACATTGGCTTAATTAAACTCGCAAGGTAAGCCCGCACTATAAACCAGATATTTCAATTATATCAAGAATGCCTTTTATTAATAAAATAAATAAAAAATAAACCCTTTCAAGTGACTGAATGAAGGGGAAAGGGGGAAAATCTAATATCAATTCTTCAAAATCCGAATACAGATGCAAATAGCGTAGGGTCGAACGGCCGTTCGCCCCTACAGAGATCTGTAGCCAACATTTAGGGAATTGGTATAACGCACCGTTTTAGACGTGTCAGTCCAGTGTTATAGGTTAACTTCCGGTTGCTGATGAGTCAGGGACTTTTTGCTCAGCGAATTTCTGCACCGCTTTGGGAGCAAAAGCAGCCACTATAGCAAGCCTAAATGAATTGGACAAAAGCATCATATTTTGCTAGATTAGGAATCTTAAAAAGTTGGTAATCAAAGAAAAGCTTAAATAATCTTTTAACAATGGAAAAGTTACGACACAGATAGTAGAATCGTCGAATA
>JBGTNM010000312.1:0-3902 GCA_041743025.1 Microcystaceae cyanobacterium | reverse complement strand
AATAGGTTCGAGAGTTAAGATTGTTGGCGCTCTTCGGGAATCCAAAAAACGTATCTCAAATGTTGAGGATTCGGTGTGCCTATTTGAACCAAGATATTGCTCTGAGTATTTATGCTTAGTCAAAAAGTGGGATGCTCCCCTCAATAAGCACTGCACGAACTGAAATCAATAATCTTAAACAAATAGTTCAAGACAAACAAAATTCTCTGCAAAAAATGGGCGATGAAAAAGCTCAAGATATTATTAGTGCGGGACAGGAACAATCACAACGAGCTATTGATAGTAGCAATGAAAAATCATCCCAAGCTCATACCGTTGCCAATGTTCAAGCCCAGCAGTATGCAGGATCAGAACATAGTAGTGATATTACTCAAGGTGCTAACCAAATCGCATCAAAGGTTGTACCTAAGATCCAACAATCGGGAAGCGATCTATCACAAGCTTCATTGAAAGGAGCTAATGACTTAGCAAGTGGTTTCCAACAAGGTGCAAATCAACTGGCTGAAAAATTTAATCAAGCTTTTGAAGATGGACAGCAAAAGATTTTACAGACACAAGAAGATACTATTTCTGCTCTTAATCAAATTGCCGATGAGTCAATATCTAAACTTGAAACATCTAGTAGCGAAGCAATCAGTAAGCTGGAAAGTGAAAAACAAAATGGTTTGCAGCAACTACAAACAAATAGTGAACAAGCGATATTCAAGATTGACGAAACAGCCAAAAAAGCTTGTATCGATCTAGATCAAGCGACAATTCAATCAACAACTAAGCTCAACAACTTTTCTACTGAAGTCAGTAATTATCTTAGTAGTCAAACAGGTGAAGCCGCCGCACAAACTTTACAAGCAGCGCAAACTCAACTTAATGAATTTCGTAGTCAATGGGATGGAGGACTTAATACTTTTGGGGCTGATGCTACACAAATTTTACAAGAGCAGGTTAATCAGATTCAGCAGCAAGTTAGCCAACAAGTAACTGAAGCAACAACACCTGTTCAACAAGCTGCGACTGATTTTGAGACGAAAGCTAGTGAGGCTTCTACTCAAGTCAGTCAAAAAATGAGCGAAACCGTCTCGAAATCTTCTGAGACGATGCAAAAGGTTACAACAGAAACTGATAAAGAACTTCAGACTAAAGTTAGTGAAAGTGAGAACAAATTTAATACTGGATTAGCTCAAGGTAAAACTCAGTTAACGGGAATGGTTGATCAAGGTTTGGCGAAAAATGATCAAGCCCTGTCCCAAGTGTCGGCTAACTTATCTAGTATGGCAAGTAAAGCATCTTCGTCATCTATTCTTGGTGCTATTTGGGACTTTTTGAAGGGAGTGGTTGAAGGTTTTATAGATGCGATAGTTGATATCTTCAAGGGCATCGGCAATTTATTGTCAAGCTGGTGGGAAAATATCAAAAAATGGGATATTTTGACTTGGGTTATTACCATTATTGTTGTCATTGTTGTCATTATCCTTCTTTTGACTGGTATTCCTGAAGCTATCGCTGCAATTGTATTTTATATTGGGATTGCTGTTGGGGCAGTATTTGCTCTCTATTATCTCTACAAAGCAATTTTTACACCTGGTCTATCTTGGGAGGAACGTGGTAAATATGTAGGTAGAGCTTTATTTGAAATTCTATTGATTTTCTTGTCTTGGAAAGGCGCAGCTAAAGGTGCTGGTGCTGCTGGTAAAGCAGGAACGGCAGCACGTTTAGCAGAACTTGTACCAGATGCTAAGGTATTAGCAAGACTTCAAGCTATTGTCTCGGATGAAACGAAGCTGATCGAACTTCTAGAAACATGGAAAGATGCTGAAAAACTAGCTGATATTCTGGAAAAAGCTGGAGATTTAGGCAGAGCAGAGGCACTGCTGAAACAGTTTGGTAGCCTTGAAGAATTATGGCAACTTTTGCAGAAGCCAGATGTGACAATTACCATTCTTGAGGATTTACTGAAAATTCCAGGAATGACGGCGGCTGAACTTAAGGATTTCCTGAAAGTTCCTGGGATGACTGTTACTGAGCTTAAAGACTTTCTGAAAGTTCCTGGAATGACTATAGAAAATTTAAAAGACTTTCTAACTACTCCAGGAATGACTGTTAGCAAGCTTAAAGAGTTGCTGAAATTACCTGGTATGAGTGCAACTGAACTCAAGAATTTGCTGACTCTACCTGGTATGACCGTAGAACAACTTGAGAAGCTAGTTGCTCTGACAGATGATGTAGCTCAACTGAAGCGTTTTTTACAGTTGGTCACTAAAGCTGAGGATCTAGAACTATACTTACTAATGGCAGGAGGAAAAGGGCAAGCAGCTAAATTATTGTCTCTCTTAGAGAGGGCATCTAAAGCAGGAGATGTCAAACGAGTCGAGAGTATTTTAAATTTAGCTAGTGGGGATGCTGTTAAGTTCGCTAAATTGGCAGATGCTGTACCGCTCTTTAAAGTGCCTCCTTTGGCTAATCCTGGTCTGACTCTACCAACTCCAAAACCTCCTTATACTGGATTATCTACCAATGCACCTCATTTCTTGGATCACACATTCGAGTATATTGATTTTCCAGCAAGGCTCAATAAGACGCTTGGTAGGACTTTATGGCCACCAGGTACATCTCCTGCCATGATCGAGAAGTATTTGCAAGAGGTAGTTGATCTTTTAACTTCTACAACACCACCACGAATCATTAGTCCTGGTAGTCCCCAACCTCTTACTATTAGTAGCGGTACTGTCCAAGTTGGTACTCAAGGTAATGCAGCTAACTTAAGAATTGGGCAATTTTTCTCAACACCTGGAGGTGGAGGAATTCACTTTGCAATGAATGAAATTAATGCTTTGTGGAATTTCCTAAAACCTTAAGTGATAATTAATAAATGAATTGTTTGTAAGGAGAGCATTAATGACTGTTAAAGTAACTTTTTGCACAAATATTCGAGAAGGAAATGACTTTTGCTGTATTAGTGAAGATGACTTAGATCTAAAACTCGATTATTACAGAGAAAAATTATTAACAAACACAGATAATGATGGTTTTATTGTTATTAGTTCGGCTGAACAACCTGATGTGCGTATTCAAGATGAACTGTGGGCAATTACGCAAAATCTATGTTTTATAGCTATTCCAGATTTAATAACTCACAAATCTGTTGTTATTAGAATATATAGTAACTATGGATATGTGAGACTAGATCCTGAAGGAGATTTGGTTCGTATTTCAGGAGATTGTCTGCCCGATGTCCGAGTTAATCGTGTAGAGTTAATAACTAGCCTTTATGATTGTGGGCAACGTTTTATACAGTTTCTAGGTAAGTTGCAAGGCGGTAATCCTGATTATAAAGATATGCTAGAAGGTTTAGAAGAATACGCAAAAATAGCTCGGCAAGCACTAGATAGTTATACGCTCTGAAATTAACCTTTGGGGATGATTAAAGCTAGGATTTGCTATTTTCTGATTTTAGATAATCCTATTTTTACCCAAAGGTAATATGAATTAATTAGAAGAAAGAATGTATGAACTCAATAACTGAACATTTTGACCTAAATAATGATTTAACTCTGCGCGATCGCACCCAATCCCCTCTAAGCCTTCGTGCAGTTACCATAGCTCTCTCTAAATACAATAATGAACTTATTGAATGTCGCTTAACCTTTAAGACAACATGGGAATTATACAAACAAATTAATAATGAAGGTTTATTCAATCTTAAACCAGAGATACGTCTTTCTTTTTCTGATAAAAAATTCCTATCTGAAACTAATATTGAAATAGAAATTAGCTTGAAACCTGATTTATTGTCTCATCTAGCATTGGTAACAAGTTAAGGAAATCAGAAAAAAGTCAAGTAAAAAACCAAATCGTGTCAAACTCATAGAGAATAAGCAATTGAACGATTTTATTTCTCAGATCGG
>JBGTNM010000311.1:0-13158 GCA_041743025.1 Microcystaceae cyanobacterium | reverse complement strand
TTGTTATAATGTCTTTCAACAAGGGTTTTGGCTTTTTGCGTCTCAAACTATTCTCTTGTCTAGGTTCGCTTCGCTTGTTTTGAGCCTTCGCTCTTAACCGCGCATTTACCAATATACCCATTTCTTCGGGGCTTGTCAAGAATTTTTGGAATATTTTTTTTGAATGCTTTCTATTCCTTGGCTGGTAAGGTTTTTAGAGGATAAAAGTTTTAGCTGACGTTAAGTTAGCTGGTGATATGTCCTTTTTTTACCCAAAGCTTGCACAAACCCCAAATTATCGTAAAGCACTAATAATAAGATGGCGATCGCTATCCAAACTCAGCCATCCCTGACGTTGAAACTCACCGAGTAAGCGAGTCACTGTCACCCGTGTCGTGCCAATCGCACTGGCTAGGTTTTGGTGCGTCAGGCGCACACCGAGGCGCGTTCCTCCCGTCACAGATTGTCCCATTTCGGTTTTGAGGAGGTGCAATAACTGCACCAATCTATCTTCTACTCGTTTGAGTCCTGCGATTGCCAATAGTGCCTCTGTCTGACGCATCCGTTGAACGACATGAGTTAGCACGAACTGGGCGAGTTGGGGAGTCGATTCAATTTCTCGCAGAGGATACCATTTTAAATACAATTCTGATAGAGCTTTGGCTTGATAGGGTTCGATATGAGTCAGCCACAGCCCGAAAAAGGCGGAGTTTTGCGCCCAACCTAGGAGAATTTCGTCTCCATAAGTTGAGAGTTGACTCAGTTGTACCGTGCCACGATAGACTTGCCAAATGCCTTCAGAGACTAACGGAATTTCGTCCCCGCGATCGTAAAAGTGCAGCCGCCTTCCCTCAGTACATTCAGTCTGAGATAACGATTGAGTGGGATTGTAAGATAGCAACATTGGGTGCAAGTCTTCCAGCCATTAAAAAAGCATTAATTTAGCTATCAGATTACAGCCTTCAGGTAAACGAGAGGTAATCAACAGATTAAATAGTTAAATTAAGAATGAAGATTTTTTCGTAAAATTAAACAATTGCGGCTGTCAGCAATTCGCAAATATTGCAGGTCGTCGGTCAATTGTTGCATGAAAAACAAACCGCGATCGCTTTCTTTTTCTAAAGGATGAGTAGAGACAGCCTGAAGTTGCGCTAACTTGGCGTGAAGGTCGAAGGGAGGGCCAATGTCCCAAATACGAATTTCGAGAAAAGTCGCTGCAAAATTGATTTCAACCAGGATGGGAACCGTTGAGGGCAAATTTTGGTGGGCGTAGCGAACGGTATTGGTAAACCCTTCGGCGAGGGCCAACTTACATTCCCAGAGAATTTTTGGCGGTAGGCGCGAGCGGACGATTTCTTCAAACCACTGTAACACCTCAACCAGAGCATCTAATTCAGTCGGGACTTGCCGCCGCCAAGGTTGAACGATTACTTCATTAAGGGGAGGTTCATTGCTAGAAAGCACCGCTATTTTTACGAAAGAGGATTGATACTGTTTTAAAGATTAATGTAAGGTCATACCAGTGACTCCAATTGCGCTGATATCTGAGGTCTAATTCAATCACTTCCTCAAAATTGCTAATGCGCGATCGCCCATAAACTTGCCATTCTCCAGTCATTCCCGGTTTGACATCCAAACGCTGCCATTGAGGAACTTCATAGCGTTCGACTTCATCAGGAGTGGGGGGGCGCGTGCCGACTAAACTCATTTCTCCCGTGAGGACGTTCCAAAATTGGGGCAATTCATCCAAACTGGTGCGCCGCAGGAAACGCCCGACTTTGGTAATGCGGGGGTCGTCTGTATTTTTAAAAATAGCCCCTCGCGCTTGATTGGTAACGGTGTGCTTAAGAGATTCGGCATCGGCACACATGGAGCGAAACTTAACAATTTTAAACCGTTTGCCCATCCAGCCGCAGCGAGTTTGGCTGAAAAAAATCGGCCCTGGACTCTCCCATTTAATTGCTAGCGCAATGGGAACCAATAAAACGGCGGTAACCGTCAGACCAATCAAGCTACCCAGAATGTCCAGCAGCCGCTTGAAGGGCGATCGCACAGAGGGGTGAGTTCTAGGGGGCTGAAAGTTGGGGGGAGTTGAGGTTTTGCTTTGGGTTTTAATTTGGGAAGTTACGGTAAAAACCTCGTCGAGTCCCGTCATCGATAGCACGGCCATCACTGGCGGATGGACATTGTAGAGAATAAGCGAGAGCTTTTTTGTTTGGGTCGTTTTGAAAATGTGAACTAACGCTCCTACTCCACTACTATCCATAAATTGCGTCTGCCCAAAATCCAGAACAAGTTGCTCTGGCAAGGGGAGACGTTCGAGCAGTTGGTGACAGGTGTGCTTGAAGTTGACTGCCTCCAGGATCGTGAAACGCTGGGGCATTTGTAGGACAGGATAGCTATCGATAAAGGCGATTGGGAAATCCACTTGGGGGGTTTGGGTAGTCATCAATCCTCAGCGATTGGGGATCAGGCGTTAGCGTAGGGGAGGGTTACTTTTTTCTTGTTCCATTTTTGTTTTCGCTTTAGCGGCACTGCGCCTAAGTTCTTGTAGGCGTTTTTCATAAAATTTGCGCTCTCTGCGATTGGGGGTCTGTTCGATGAGGGTTTTGAAGACACTGCCGAGACTTTTATAGGCGTTGGGTAGCGTGTAACCGAAGCGAGTAGCCAGGGCTATTGCTTTTTCATCGGCGGCTATTGCTTCAGTATATTTGCGTTCTCCGTTATTTTTCTGCCAGAGACGATAGCCTGAAATGCCGCACAAGCCGACGGCTAACAACAAAAGTAGTCCATCTTGTACCCACAGTTCGCCGACGGCACCGCCCAAGCCAATCGCCAGGGCGGCCATTTCCCACCCCTCTCTCGGAATAGTATCGTTTTGCACGCGGGCGACTTCATGCCAGAATAACAAGTTGCGCTGGTCGATCGCCAGATTTTCCCACTTAGCTAGATCGATTTGGATTTCGACTTCATCCCGCCCCAATTCCTCGCAGCGAATCAAAGGCGGATTGACTTCGGTAGACCCTTCTACCATCACCCAGCTTTGTAACTCTGGCGGCAGTAAGGTTTTTAACCGCCGTAATTCGCTCATTTCGGCTCTAGCGGAAGAAGTTGCATAGGATGTCATAACGCTCACAACAGGTGTAATTAGCCTTAAAAATATCTTATCAGCCCTACTTCAATCATAACGATATGGGTTTAATTTAGCACTGTAAGCTTCTCACGCCGATAAGTCGTGGCTTTGAGTTGCACGATTCACTAAACCTAAAATTATTATTAAATTTTCAGATAGTTGAGACTGTCAAAGAAGATTATTGAGGCAAATCAGTTACTTTTGACGATTCTCTCAATCGCTAAGGCAATTACCCAAGATGAAAAACTTAACAAACACTTCTTTATCTCTCAAGCTAGCTGGTGCTTTACTTTGTTCATCAGCTTTTGCTCTTCCCGTCCTGCCAACTTATGCCCAAGCGAACGATCCCGCAGTCGTCAATACCGCCCAAGACCTCTGCACCTCTCAAGCTAATGCTAAAGGATTTGAACTCAAAGAAATCATCTATGCGGGTGCAGCGGATGTGCCGAATAAAGATGCCAAAATTGTTTTAAATCTCCTGAAGGCGGAGCAACTGTTTAAACTGACTTGCTACTACGATAAAGCTTCTGGTCAGGCATCGCTGGGAGAGGAAGAAGTAGCAGAGTCGGTCACTGCCACGACTGTTACAGAAACCGCCCCGCCCAATATTCCTTGGGGATGGGTGTTGCTGCCACTGCTCGGACTGCCATTGCTGCTCGCTTGGGCTAGAAACCGAGATGCCAAACTAGGCGTTGTTGATAACCGCGATCTCCAAGTTTATGATGCCCTCATTCGAGGCAATGACGGCGCACCTATCTCGGTTTATGATCGTCCTTCTTACAACTCACGCATCGTGGGCAGTGTCTATAACGGCGACGCGGTTAACATCACCAACCACGATACAGGCGACTGGATCGAGTTAGCCAGTGGTGGCTGGATACCCAAACAATACGTCGCAACGCCTGCTCGCGCTTGAGAAGGGTTTTAGCCGCCGACAATGCGATCGCGTCCTTGGGCTTTAGCCGCCATCAATGCTCGGTCTGCTCGGTCAATCAAGCTCGATGGGGCTGCGTCTAGAGTAGGAATGGTGGTTTCAATGCCCATACTGAGCGTCACGAACTCGTTGACGGCTGACCTGGCGTGAGACATTTTTAAAGCTGCCAGTTGCTGCTTGATGTTTTGAGCCACTTCATAAGCTCCCTTTCTGTCGGTATTAGGCAAGAGAATGGCAAATTCTTCCCCGCCGTAGCGAGCGACGAGATCGCTAGCTCGCCTACTCGTTTTTTCTAGGGCGCGTGCCACTTGCTTAAGACAATCATCTCCCGCTAAATGCAGGTAAAAGTCATTGTATTGTTTAAAAAAATCAATATCACACAAAATAAGAGAAATAGGCTGTTTTTCTCTGGCTAGTCGCTGCCACTCCTGAGCAATGACCCGATCAAATTGCCGGCGGTTGGCCACGCCTGTCAAACCGTCTAAAGCCGCCAATCTTTCTAGGGCTTCCACCAGTTCTGATTGTTTGATAGCGATCGCGACCTGATTGGCCAGTTGCGTCAAAAACTCGATTTCCCACTGTTGCCACTGCCGTTTGCCACTAAAATCGTGGGCAATGAGTTGTCCCCACAGATAAGGCGGTTCACCAGATGGCTGCTGACTTTGCCAAATGGGAACCGTTAAAACGGCTCTAATAAGCGATTCAAGCCGGACATTCCCCCGATCAAAGGTGTTCAATTCACTGGCGTTGACGTAGATTTCCGGGGGAACAATCGACTGTACCGCCATCGCCGCCATAGCAGCATTGGTGTCGGCAGGCTGAAGAACGCTACCGTCTTTAAGGGATTCAGCCACAATCTGCCCACTTTTTCCATTGCGGCAGCGATAGATAATCACGCGATCAGTATTGAGAAATTGTCGGACTTCTTTGACGGTTGTCTCTAAAATTTGACTTAACTCTAATGAATTACGAATTCGCTCGCTCATGCGTCCTAACAGCCTCTCTCGTTCAATTTGCTGTTGCAACTCCGCTTTAATCCGTTGGCGTTCAATGGCATAGTTGATCGACCGACTTAGCAGTTCTCCATCAAATTTTCCTTTAATTAAATAGTCTTGTGCGCCGAGACGCAAGGCATCTAAAGCAAGCTGGCGGTCGTTTGTGACTGTCATTACAATAATAGGAACGGTTGGAGCCTGATTTTTAACCGTGATCAGCGTATCCATTCCATAACTATCCGGCAGAGACAGATCGAGCAAAACGATGTTGACGGGCATGGCTGACAATTGCTTCAAGCCGTCTTGCAGGCGGGAAGCGACGATTATTTGCCATGAAATGTCTTCTACTTCCTCCAATAATGCCTCAATCAGTTCTGCCTCGGCAGTTAGGTCTTCGATCAGAAGAAGGGTAAGGGGGTTAATGTTCACTTTCCATCATTCCACTAATTGCGGTGAATTTGCGATAAAAAATGGATAAATCAGTTATTCTAGTCATTAAGCTAGACAAATTTCAACAAAACTACCTAGTTTCCTAAAAAATAGTAGTTCTATTTTAGTATTCCCATTTTTACCTTGTTTATCACAATGTTGCGGTCAGATTCTGTAGGCTTAAGCAGTGAAGTTATCTTGTCTGAGCTTTACCCCAAAAAGTTGGAGATAAATGACTAATTTCATCCTAAAGACAAAAAGTAAAATCCAAGGGAAAAATATGCTCAATATTTAAATTGAATTAATATAATTCGTATTTAAGTAAGGTACACGCTAAATTCCCATTATAAACCTTGAGACGGCGAGAGGTTCTCAGTCCAATTTGCTGGGCTAATTCTTTATTTCCCGTCAAAATATAAGCTGTCCATCCCTTAAAACGCTGTTTTAAAACATCTCCTAGGAGTTGGTAGAGTGAGCCTAATACTTGAGGATTGCCAATCCGCTTGCCGTAGGGAGGATTGCAAAGAATAATACCGCGATCGCTGGGTGGCTCAATTTTGGAAAGTTCCGTCAAATTCCACTGTATTTGCTGGTCTAAGCCACAAATGTTAGCATTACTTTGAGCTTGTTGAAGAAGGGTTAAATCGCGATCGCTAGCAAAAATGGGTGCTTTGAGTTGAGATAATTTTTGCCTGTTAGCTATTTCTAGGATTTGCTGCCAAAGTTCTCGATCAAAATCTGGCCAAGCCTGAAATCCAAAGCTTTTTCGATACAAGCCAGGAGCAATATTTAATCCTTTTAAAGCAGCTTCAATGGCTAAAACACCTGACCCACACATCGGATCAAGAAAAGGCAGTTCGCTCTGCCAATTTGCCATTTCTAATAAAGCAGCAGCGAGAGTTTCTTTTAGCGGTGCTATACCCATTGCAGGACGATAGCCTCGCCGATGTAAACTGGTCAGCGAACTATCTAAGCTCAAAATACAACGATGGTTGTCAATGTGAGCATTAATTAAAATATCAGGATGTTTAGGATCGATATTTGAGCGTTGATTGAAGGTGTTTAGTTGCCAATCAACAATGCCATTTTTAATTTGCAATGCGGTAAAATGCGTATGATTTAAGTGTTGATTACTTCCTGTACAAATTACGGCAAAAGTTCGATCAGGTTGCAAGTATTTAGCCCAGTCAATTTTTTTAACGCTTTGATATAATTGTTCTGAATTGCCACTTTTTAGGTTGGCAAAGGGAACTAAAACCCGATAGATTGTTCTCGCCCATAAATTAACTCGATAGAGTAACGCTTTATCTCCTTGAAAATAAACGCCAGCGAAATCTGATTTAATGCCAGTTGCTCCCAGATTTTCTAATTCTTGAGATGCAATATTTTCTAATCCTCTAGCAACGGTTGCAAAGTAAGTTTGAGTCATAAATTAGGGAATGGGTAATAGGTAATGGATAATTTTATTTGATATTATATTCTTGATGAATTTTCCAACGATTGCCATCATGAAATAGCAAAGTCAACTGCTCAACAACAAATTCAAAATACAGTTCTTTGGTTTCAAATTCTGTCCAAGCAGTATAAAAGTTTGGTTGAGTTAAATCTCGATAAGCAACTGTTAAATGGGGAGTAAAGGTCTGATTTTTGGCGGTAGGGTGAACGATATTTAAAGAAGATTCGAGAAATCTTGCGAGATTTTGCTGAATGGTTAATAGCTCTAGCGTTCTTAAAACGTTAATATAAATTACGCGAGGTTTGAAAGCTGCAAACCCTTGTAATGTCATGGGAACGGGAAATTGACTTTGAGAAAATTGATGCAGGTGTTTTTCTAAAATTGGCAATTTGTCGATGTCCCACTCAAAAGGAGATTGTAAAGTTACGTGAGGAGGAGATTTTAAGGCTGCTTGACTGTTGTAAACTTCTGCAAAATACTGTTTAATTTGATTAGCGGTTTGTTGAACTTCCTGCGGCGGAAGTAAAGCGATAAAAAACCGTTGCTGAGAAGGTTTCATGAAAGGGATACTTTTAACTTTATCGGGTATAATAATAACTCATGAAATGGTATGTAAAAATTGAACGCGGCAGGGTTAATAAATCGACCTTTGATCGCTACGTTCCTGCTCATAATGAATACGTTCGCCAGCTAATTGCCAATGGACATCAAGCCAAGACCGGTTATTGGGGAGATTTTGGCGGCGGAATGTTATTATTTCAGGCAAATTCCCTCGAAGAAGCGACAGCGATCGTCGAACAAGACCCTTTAATCCTCAATGGTTGTGTCGAATATGAATTGCATCAATGGTGCATCGTCATTGAGTAACATTACCATTGATCATTAATGAGCTATTTCTGCTGCCACTTGAATGACTTGCCAAAGTTGTGGTACATTTTCTTGATCTTTGGGAATTAAGCAGGGAAAAACCGTTAAATCGCCGATACGATTCGCTGCTTCTGTCGTTTTTCGGTCTAAGATCACGAGAGGAACGGAAACTAACCCTTCCACTTGGGCAAGCGATCGCAAAAAATCGGCAGGAGCGTCGAGATAGCCTCCATCCAAGACAATAACATCAGCGATCCCTTCGGGGACGGCTTCGCAGCACGCGCCAGACAGGTCATAGGAGCGAATGACGGCGAGAGAATTGCTTGCAGTGCTTGTCCGTCAATGGGGATATCCAAACAACCGTCAGATCGCGAGGATTCGACACAGGCGCGACTGCCTTGGGTAGCCGTAACGATCGTGCGAATATTCTGGGTGTGGGGCGTGAGGGCCAGATGAAAAGAAACGGGCAATTGGCAAGTCGGGACGGGCTGTAAAGAGCGATTTAGCGTGAGCATTGAGAAAACCCGAAGACTTAACAACAGGAAACATCGCGTAGGATTCTTATTCTCTATTATTACTTGCTAATGCGGTCGTTATCAGCTTGTTACTTACAATAAATTACAATTCTCATAACAGCTTTATAAATATTAATTTCTGAGAAGTATTTATGTTAATTTTTTTAGAGAGGAGTCAGAAGCATTGCTCTATTTTTATCTCCTTTCAATCCTTATCGCCCCTTAAATCATCTTGCATTCTCGATTATCAATTTGTCTGTATGTCTCGAACGACGCGATCGCGATTGCGCTCTCACAGTGGCTGGGAGATGACCGCTATTGGCTCACAACGCTCAATTCTCCTAACGAATTGCTCAATTTTGTGAGTATTCATACCGAACAAATTGACTGTTTGATTGCTCTGCGCGATCCGGCAGTTTTTGCCTTATTTAACCATTTCTACGAGCAAGGTAAGCTCCTACCGCTTATTATTCTGGAAACTGGCTTGCCTCCTGATGGCACAGAAAATTCTGAAACGCCTACTTTTTTGTATCATAGTGCTGAGATACGCCATCGGGTCAGTGATTGGCAAGACATCCCGTCTACCATTGAGCGTGCGATCGCCCAATTTTTAAACCTTGGGCCGAGTTGTTCTTTGACTGAACGTCCTTTTTCCGACCGCGAATTGAATAGTACCGACACTCAACCAACTTTTTTACTGTCCCAACAGCACCGTCTCGCTGAAAAACTTAAGGAACGACTGGGATATTTGGGAGTGTACTACAAGCGTAATTCAAGTTATTTTTATCGAAATCTGCCAAAAAATGAAAAATTAGAGCTATTGTCTCAAGTAAAAACCGATTATCGCCAAATTGTTCTTTATTACTTTAGCAAAGATCCAGAAGTTAATCAAGCGATCGATCAAATGGTCAATCGGGCTTTTTTTGCCGATATTTCTGTTTCTCAAATTTTAGAAATTCACATGGAATTAATGGACGAATTTGCTCAACAACTCAAGCTAGAAGGTCGAAGTGAAGAAATCCTTTTAGATTATCGATTGACTCTTATTGATATTTTGGCTCATTTAGGGGAAATGTACCGCCGTTCGATACCTAGAGAAGATATTCCTGCTGAACTTTTCTCCCAAATTGACTAGAATGAATTTAAAACAAAGGTAATTATCTTAATTACTAACCATTACTTTACTTAAACAATGAATAGTCTGAGAAAAACTTATATCCTCAAGCTGTACGTGGCGGGGAATACACCCAACTCCGTCCGTGCCCTCAAAACCCTCAAAAATATTTTGGAAGAAGAATTTAAAGGGGTTTATGCTCTCAAAGTTATTGATGTTTTGAAAAATCCTCAATTAGCGGAAGAAGATAAAATTTTGGCAACGCCAACCCTCGCTAAAATTTTGCCTCCTCCCGTTCGCAAAATTATTGGCGATTTGAGCGATCGCGAAAAAGTGTTGATCGGCTTAGATCTCCTGTATGAAGAAATCCGAGAACGAGAGGCAGAGCTTTAAAATAAACAGCAGGTGCTGCTGGACTTAATTTCAATCCCGCTTACTTTTGAGCATAAATTGGTTTTAAAAATTCAATTAATATTAGCACGATGAATGAATTGATTCTCAACGAAAAATCAGAATCTTATCCAAAAGGTGTCCGAAAAATTCGGACAATGATAGAAGGTTTGGATGAAATTACGCACGGCGGATTGCCCACTGGTAGAACCACTGTAGTCAGTGGAACTTCCGGCACTGGTAAAACCTTACTCGCCATTCAATTTCTCTATCACGGCATCAAACACTTCGATTATCCCGGTTTATTTGTCACCTTTGAGGAATCGCCTTTTGATATTATTCAGAATGCCTACAGTTTTGGTTGGGATTTGCAACAATTAATTAATGAAGGGAAATTATTTATCCTCGATGCTTCTCCCGATCCCGAAGGACAAGAAGTGGTAGGAAATTTCGATTTATCAGCTTTAATTGAGCGTATTCAATATGCAATCAATAAATATAAAGCGCAATTTGTTTCCATCGACTCCGTGACCGCCGTTTTTCAACAATACGACGCTGCCTCAGTCGTCAGACGAGAAATTTTCCGCTTAGTGGCTCGTTTAAAATATTTAAAAGTCACCTCTATTATGACAACAGAACGATTGGAGGAATACGGGCCGGTTGCTCGCTTTGGCGTAGAAGAATTTGTCTCTGATAATGTCATTATTTTACGCAACGTTTTAGAAGGAGAACGCCGCCGCCGCACCGCAGAAATTCTCAAACTCAGAGGAACCACTCACATGAAAGGGGAATATCCTTTTACGATGACCAATGATGGCATTAGTATCTTTCCTTTGGGAGCGATGCGATTGACTCAGCGCTCCTCCAATACTCGCATTTCGTCTGGAGTCAAAACCCTCGATGAAATGTGTGGAGGTGGTTTTTTTAGAGATTCGATTATTCTCGCTACCGGTGCGACGGGGACTGGCAAAACACTCTTAGTTAGTAAGTTTTTAGAAGAAGGGTGTCGGCAAGGCGAACGAGCCATTTTATTTGCTTATGAAGAATCACGGGCGCAACTGTCTCGCAATGCCTCGTCTTGGGGAATTGATTTTGAAGAAATGGAACGTCGCGGACTGCTGAAATTACTCTGTACCTATCCTGAGTCGGCAGGATTGGAAGACCACCTTCAGATGATAAAATCTGAAATTACAGAATTCAAACCCGCGCGCGTGGCCATTGACTCCCTATCTGCACTCGCCAGAGGCGTGACCCATAATGCCTTTCGTCAATTCGTCATTGGGGTGACGGGGTACGCCAAACAAGAAGAAATCACCGGATTTTTCACCAATACTACCGATCAATTTATGGGAGCGCACTCGATTACCGAAACCCACATCTCGACGATTACCGATACAATTATCATGTTGCAATATGTCGAAATTCGCGGCGAAATGTCGCGGGCTATCAACGTGTTTAAAATGCGGGGATCGTGGCACGATAAAGGAATTAGAGAATATTCAATCTCTCGTAATGGAGCAGAGATTAAAGATTCTTTCCGCAACTACGAACGGATTATTAGTGGTTCTCCGACGCGCACTTCCTCGGACGAAAAGAGCGAACTGTCTCGCATTGTTCGCGGCGTTAAGGATAAAACGAGCGACACTTAATGCTCAATGTCCTTTTCTTGCTACACTATTGAGTGGAGAGCTTAGTTTTTAGGAAATTTTAAAAATGGAAAGCGTAGCCTACATTCTGGTACTGACAATGGCTCTGGCGGTGCTCTTTTTTGCGATCGCCTTCCGCGAGCCTCCTCGCATTGAAAAATAGTTCTCAGCACTTAAGAACACCCCTAGTATCAATTTTTGTTGGGATAAATGAATTTCTGAGTCGCTTTTTTCCTTCTTCTCTGCACCAGCAGCGTTAAGATAAGAGAAACGGCTCAGATTTTTAATTGTTAATTAACAACAACTGTTGTAAGCAATCTGAGTAGTTGGCCTGCTCTCGATTGACATTCAATTGCCCTTATCCCGGACAATTTTCATGCAATGCCCCTACTGCCAGCATACCAATAGTCGGGTTTTGGAGTCTCGTTCTTCCGAAGGAGGACAGAGCATCCGCCGCCGTCGAGAATGCTTAGAATGCAAACATCGCTTTACGACCTACGAACGCATAGAATTTGTGCCAGTGACGGTTCTCAAACATGACGGTACCAAAGAATCTTTTGATCGCTCGAAACTCCTACGTGGTATGGTGCGTGCTTGCGAAAAAACGGGTATTTCTCTAGGGCGATTGGAAACGCTGGTCGATGATATTGAAGCGCAACTTCAACAACGCTCCAAACGAGAAGTTAGCAGCCAAGAAATCGGACAAATTGTACTAAGCTACTTGCGACAAGAAAATGAAGTGGCTTACATTCGCTTTGCTTCTGTTTACGGGAGATTTCAAGGCATTAAAGAGTTTTTGGCGACCCTGGACCAACTCCAACAAGATGACGCTTCAACACCTTATAATAACGCTCTTACGCCTTCTTCTCGTCACCATGAGTCGGCCGACACTCAAGCAACACCTCCCTCAATGACGGCTTCTTCCTAAGCGATATAATGGTATAATTCAATTCTACAGCTAGGGTAGGGCATGGCAGTTTTGTCCTTTAGGGAAACCTTCCCGACAAACTAATTAACTGGGTATTAATACCTAAAGTTAGAAACTGTGCATTAACGAAGTCAGAGGAAGCTCCGGTACGTCCCCTAAAATTGGACGGGACACCCGTCCAATCGGGAACTCCTTTAAAAGCCGGAGTCTCTCTGACGAAGTTAACGCAGGCTCCGTCTTTTTAAGGTGGAGTACCGTTGACAGGAGGCACTAAATTTACTGGAGATATAAGGGATAGGACAACAAACATACATGGTCAGTCAGAAAACAACAGCTACTAAAGATATTGGCTTCACCCACGAGGATTTTGCCGCACTTCTCGACAAATATGACTATCATTTCAGTCCTGGAGATATCGTTCCTGGGACAGTTTTCAGCGTAGAGCCAAAAGGGGCGCTGATTGACATTGGAGCTAAGACGGCGGCCTACATTCCCATCCAGGAAATGTCCATCAACCGCGTTGACAGTCCAGAAGAAGTTCTCCAAACTAACGAAACGCGGGAGTTTTTCATTCTCACCGACGAAAATGAAGACGGACAACTCACTTTGTCTATTCGTCGCATCGAATATATGCGAGCTTGGGAAAGAGTGCGCCAACTCCAGACAGAAGATGCAACAGTCCGTTCTCAGGTATTTGCGACTAACCGAGGTGGGGCATTGGTTAGGATTGAGGGCTTGCGGGGCTTCATTCCAGGTTCGCACATCAGCACCC
>JBGTNM010000310.1:0-13335 GCA_041743025.1 Microcystaceae cyanobacterium | reverse complement strand
CGTCCCATTCGGTGGTGGGAATTTAACCCACAAGGTTCAAAAGTTATGATATTTCCTTTGGGAAATATCCTCAGCTTTCCTATTAATTATAGTTACGCTGAAACGAGTCGCACTAAGCTGTTAGCCTCGTAACAGATGTTACAGATTCTTGACATTGTCTTTGCTACGCTGATGGGTGTGAATTGAGAGGGAATAACTACTGAGGTGAGTTTGGTATCTATTGCCATTGTCGAGGGAAATCCTCACCTGCGATCGCTGTTAGGTTGGCACTTACAGCAAGCAGGCTACATTATCCATCAATTTGCCAACCTTCTACAAGCTCGCAGTGCCTTTTGTCATCACCAACCGACTTTGGTCGTTTTAGACTCCGATTTACCCGACGGCGACGGGGTGGAATTATGCCAGTGGTTATGCCAGGAACGACAATCTTTGGTCTTAATTCTATCGGCTCGCAATGGGGAAAAAGATATCGTCAGAGGACTCAAAGCGGGGGCAGATGACTACCTAACCAAACCGTTTGGTATGCAGGAGTTTATGGCGCGGGTTGAAGCCCTATTGCGCCGACTGAGAATGGCTGCTGCGCCTCTCTATCTCGATTATGGCGATTTGAAAATCGACTTGGTTCAGCGCCGCGTACAATATCGTGGGGAGTTTATCGACCTCACCCCCCAAGAATTTAGCTTGCTCTACGTTCTCGCTCAAACCGAGGGAACCCCGCTCAGCCGTTCGGAATTGCTGCGCCGCGCTTGGCCCGAAGCGATTGACAATCCGCGTACTATCGATACTCACGTTCTTTCGCTACGCAAAAAAATCGAAACCGACCCACGCCAACCCAGTCTTATCCAAACGGTTCGTAATGTAGGCTATCGCTTCAACATTGAAGGGTTGCAAGAACTTGCAGTGCCGCCTGTTTCACAGATGGCTGCCGCTCAAGCGAGTCGTAACGGTCATCGAGTTTCTAGTACGCATTGAAAGAAAGTGAGAAGGCCTGACGCGATCTAGGTTATTGTTGAGTAAGCTCGCGATCGCTTCATATATCAGTACTACTGAGCGTCTATCACTTCTAAAAGAGCAGTGGCTTTTTGGCAAAGTTCCTCGTGACAGTGACCGTTACTCGCCATCAGTCCGCCCCACTGTCGGGCATCGCCATTATTGTAAGTGAGCGGATTGCCATTAAAATGGGTGAATTGTCCGCCAGCTTCCGTTAAAATCAACTCTGGGGCTGCAAAATCCCAATCTTTGGCAGCCGATTTGCCTGAGAGGGAAATGTAAACGTCTGACTGACCTTCTAGAATCGTCGATATCTTGCAACCAACACTGCCAACGTAATTGCGTGCCCTAAACGGCATTTGGTCAATGAGGGATTGGAAGCGCTCATCGCGGTGGGTGCGACTGACAACGAGAGAAAGGTCTTCAAAGCGATCGCGTTGGGATACTCGAATCGATTTTACCGTCCCATCAGGCGTTTCGACAAATGTACCCTGACCTTTAGTCGCGTAATAGAGCTTTTCGGCTTCGGGAACAGCAACAACAGCGATAACAGGACGGCCTTGATAAGCTAGCGCGATGTGAATGGCGTATTCGCCCGTTTTATCGATAAAATCTCGCGTTCCGTCGAGAGGATCGATCACCCAAACCCAATCTTGAAGAAAGCGTTCGTTGTCTTTATGCGTTTCTTCACTGAGGTAGCCGAAGGTATCTGTATCAAAAACGGCTTGCAGTTTTTCCAAAATATAATGATTGGTGGCAAGGTCGGCGGCAGTAACCGGCCCGTCTTTTTTGTCTTTATTGATGTCTAAATTTTCGCCTTGGTAATAGGAACGGAGGATTTTAGCCGCTCCCCAGCCAACGGAACGAGCAAGAGTTGCAATTTCTTCCATTTTTTCGCTCTGCTTGATATCCAAAATGAGCCTCTGACACTACGGTGGATTGATAATTTCTGGTTAAGTTTGAAGGCTTACTGCCGTCTAACCCATCCTACGCTAATTTATAAGTTTTTATTATTATCAAGAGTGCGGGAGAGCCGTTCAGGGTTAGAGTCATGCTACTATTCTAACAGGGAATGTTAACCTCCATTCCAAACATTCAAAAATAAAAGAATTGATTGAGCAATGATCCCAACTACCGAGCAAGTGCTGGCTTGCACTAGAGCTTGTCAGACACTATCCAATTTTTATGTTGACATCCCATTTATTTCGCTATGATGAAACACGAAAAGAAGTTTATATTCTTGCAGGTAAAAACTTAGGCATTATCATGTTTTTAATTAAGAGTTAAAAACATTGCTTACATTATGCTTACGCAACGCCCTATTTACCTCGACGCTCACGCTACTACCCCCACCGACGAACGGGTACTAGAAGCGATGCTCCCTTACTTTACCGAATATTTTGGCAACCCGTCGAGCATTGCTCATGCTTACGGTTGGGAAGCAGAAGCGGCAGTCAAAAAAGCTAGAGAAACCCTAGCTGAGGCAATTAACAGCACTCTCGAAGAAATCATCTTTACCAGTGGGGCCACAGAAGCTAATAATTTAGCGATTAAAGGAGTAGCAGAGGCTTATTTTAGTCAAGGACGGCACATTATCACCGTTCAAACCGAACACCGAGCAGTTCTCGACCCCTGCCACTATTTAGAAAACTTGGGATTTGAAGTCACCTACCTGCCCGTTCAACCCGATGGGTTATTAGATTTAAATATTTTGGAAAAAGCGATTCGCCCTGATACCATTTTAGTGTCAGTGATGGCTGCTAACAACGAAATCGGAGTCTTACAACCGATCGCTGAAATTGGAGACATCTGCCACCGTCATCG
Source organism: Microcystaceae cyanobacterium (assembly GCA_041743025.1). GTDB lineage: Bacteria > Cyanobacteriota > Cyanobacteriia > Cyanobacteriales > Microcystaceae > JBGTNM01. The sequence continues at coordinate 10,521 of JBGTNM010000310.1, read as the reverse complement.
AGTTCTCTTTCATACTGATGCAGCCCAAGCCATCGGAAAAATTCCACTTGACGTACAATTAATGAAGGTGGATCTCATGTCTTTGACGGCGCATAAAGTTTACGGGCCCAAAGGTATCGGCGCGCTTTACATCCGCCGCCGCGACCCTAGAGTTCGCCTCACCGCCCAATTGCACGGCGGGGGACAAGAAAGAGGACTGCGTTCAGGAACCCTTTACACTCCCCAAATCGTCGGATTTGCCAAAGCGGTCGAATTGGGATTAGAAGTGATGGACTCAGAAAGCAAACACCTCTTGCAATTACGCAATAGCCTCTGGCAGTCTCTCAAGCAGCTAGAAGGCATTGTCTTTAACGGACATCCCAGCCAACGCTTGCCGGGCAATTTAAGTGTCAGCGTCACCGAGGTTGATGGTTCTGCTTTACTTTTAGGGTTACAATCAATAGTAGCTGTCTCCTCTGGATCTGCCTGCTCGTCAACCGCAACGGCTCCCTCCCATGTCCTAACGGCTTTGGGACATTCCGAAGCATTGGCTTATGCCACCTTACGCTTTGGTATTGGACGGTTTAACACCCAATCCGAGATTGATCGAGTCGCCCAACAAGCGATCGCCACGATCCAATCTCTCCGACAAGCAACCGCTTTGATCTGAAGTCTGTAAACATTCCCTTGTCAATTGTTTCCTTTTCAGGTTATATTCGGGATAAAATCATCTGAAGCTCGTATTGCTAGCCTACTTTGGTTGCATCGATCAACCTTGAATTTCTCTGAGTCATTGAGGGCGGTTTACCCAAATTATGTTGACCCCGAATTCCGCTAATGGTCAGTTATCGCGATCGAAGAAAAGCAATAACATTCAAATATTCTCCTAGTTTGATTACTTAGCTGGATTGACCTCAAAAATGTCTTGATTTTAGGGTAGAACTCGCCAGTTCAATCTTGAGGAACCTCTCTTAAGTTTAGTGAACAATTTTATTTTCAGAACGGACAAAGAAAGTCCCTTTTTCAAGAAACAAGATTGAGCAACTCAAGTTCGGAGAGGGCAGTTAGGAAAGGGGTAAATGTGGCTCTGTTGTTGTCTTCAGAGATAATGACATTATCGAAATTGATTCCCACAGTTTTTGACCAAATTCAAGGGGCTGACACCAGAAAAAAGCGGTGTCACGACCTGTTACAAAAAGTTTGAGGAAATTGAATGCCAAAACAAATTATTATCGCAGAGCAACATCACATTGCGGCTGTTTTCTGGGAAGATCAAATACAAGAAATTGTGGTTGCGACGGGCAACCAACAGGTGGGAGACATTTATTTAGGTGTCGTCGAAAATGTCATTCCTGGCATTGATGCAGCTTTTGTTAACATTGGCGATGCAGAACGCAACGGCTTCATTCATGTGACAGATTTAGGCCCCTTGCGCTTGAAAAAAACAGCAGGTGCTATTACCGAACTGCTCAGCCCGCAACAAAAAGTTCTGGTTCAGGTCATGAAAGAACCCACTGGTAATAAAGGGCCGAGACTGACAGGTAACATCACCTTACCTGGGCGCTATTTAGTATTGATGCCCTACGGCAGGGGCGTTAACCTCTCTCGACGCATTAGAAATGACGACGAACGCAGTCGCCTGCGGGCCTTGGCTATTCTCGTCAAACCTGCCGGCATGGGGTTACTGGTTCGCACTGAAGCAGAGGGCAAAGCAGAAGAAGCCATCATGGAAGACTTAGAATTCCTCCAGCGACAGTGGGAATCCATTCAACTTCAGGCCACCTCTAGCCGCGCACCTGCCCTCCTCAACCGCGATGATGATTTTATTCAACGCGTCCTGCGGGATATGTACAGTGCTGATGTCAACCGCATCGTCGTCGATTTGCCCGCATCGGTCAAGCGCGTCAAACAGCATTTAATGAGCTGGAGTGGCGGACGGGCCCCCGACGGGGTGTTAATCGACCATCATCGCGAATCACTGTCCGTTTTAGATTATTTCCGCGTTAATGCGGCGATTCGAGAAGCCCTCAAACCCAGAGTCGATTTGCCATCGGGTGGTTACATCATCCTCGAACCCACCGAAGCCCTCACCGTTATTGATGTCAACTCCGGTTCATTTACCCGTTCGGCAACGGCGAGAGAAACGGTTCTTTGGACAAATAGCGAAGCCGCTACCGAAATTGCCCGTCAGTTGCGCCTGCGAAACATTGGGGGAGTGATCATTGTTGACTTTATTGACATGGACACGCACCGCGACCAGCTCAAGTTGCTCGAACACTTCAACAAAACCCTCAAAGCCGATAAAGCGCGTCCCCAAATTGCCCAACTTTCCGAATTGGGATTAGTGGAGTTGACGCGCAAACGCCAAGGCAAAAATATTTATGAATTATTCGGTCAGACTTGCCCACAGTGTGGCGGATTAGGACACTTAGCCCATTTACCAGGCGAATCCGATTTAATACCGCTAGAATCGCCTTCTACCGCTCCTCCCCTTCCTGTTCCCAGAGTTATCGACAAACCTCTCGAAGATAGCGAGCTTTTGGCAGAATCATCATTCGACTATGAGCCTGCCGATACCACCAACCCTAACCCAGACCTACTCTACCACCCCAGCTATCAAGAGCAAAATGCGGGTGTCAACAACAATCGCCGTCGCCGCCGCCGTCGCGTACCTGATGGAATAATTAAAGAAGAGCCTGCGGGAAAAATCCTACCGGGATTGCTAACCAAGGAAATAAAGGAAATAGACGACGAGGAATCCGAAGTAGAATTACCCAAAGATCGCACACTAAGACATATCCGACGCGACGAAAGTCCGATTGAAAAAGTATCGGTCGAAATGACAGAACTCGAACAAGATGTGTATGCACTGATGGGGATTTCTCCCTTAGTTCGACTCAATCGCCAAATCAAAGACCCTAAATCGGTTTTAGTCTCCGTCAAGCTTCCCAATAGCGGCGAAACTTCCCAAACGCCAGTCGATTACCTGCCGGTACCTGAGATTGTCGCTGTAACACCGACACTCGATCTCGAACCCACTCCAGAACTCCCAGCAGCAGAGGAGGAGGTGGCTGAGGATTTCTCCGAAGAAAGCGAAACTGAACGTCCCATCCTTCGCCGCCGCCGCCGCCGTTCCTCGGCCAAAGATTCAGAAGCTTAATTTCCCAAATTCGTAAGGTGGGCATTGCCCACCTTACTTACATTTGAAATTACGTTATGACAGAAATGCTATTCACGAGAATTAAGATAATATAACTATAAGATAAACGCATTCAATCGAGTTAAAAGACCTTTGCTGACTCTCCTGAAGACAATACAAGAAGTCATTCGCCGTTGGTGGTCAGAGTTTACCTTGCAGACTAAGTTATTGGCTGCTGCAACTCTAGCCGTCTCGTTGTTGATGAGTGGCTTGACCTTCTGGGCAGTCAATACCATTCAGCAGGATGCGCGACTTAATGATACGCGCTTCGGTCGTGACTTAGGACTTCTCCTCTCTGCCAACGTGACTCCGCTAATTGCAGAAGATCGTTTGACAGAAGTTGCCCGTTTTTCGACCCGTTTCTACCAGAGTACCTCCAGTGTCCGCTACCTGATTTACGCTGATCGCGATGGGAAAATTTTCTTTGGCATTCCCTATTCGGCTGCCGAAGTGCAAAATTCTCTAACCATCGAGCGTAGCATTCAATTACCCGAAATTGAGAGTGAAGACTCAGATAGTCCCCTGGTGCGCCAGCATCGCTCTCCTAATGGAGAAGTCACTGATGTTTTCGTTCCTCTTAAGCATGACGGACAATATCTAGGCATTTTAGCGATCGGCATCAATCCTAACCCGACTGTTGTTAACTCCTCCGACTTAACTCGCGATGTGACCATTTCGGTCTTCGTGGCTATTTGGGCTACAGTCATTCTAGGAGCCGTTTTCAATGCCCTGACTATCACCCGACCGATCAAAGAGTTACTCGTCGGCGTAAAAAATATTGCGGCTGGAAATTTTAAACAGCGCATCAATTTGCCGTTTGGGGGAGAACTGGGCGAGTTAATTTTTAGCTTTAACGAAATGGCAGAACGCCTAGAACGTTACGACGCGCAAAATATTGAAGAATTAACCGCAGAAAAAGCCAAATTAGATACGCTTGTCTCCACCATCGCCGATGGAGCCATCTTACTCGATACTCAATTACAATTACTGCTCGTCAACCCAACCGCTAGGCGGGTATTTAATTGGGAAGGACGCGACGTTATTGGCATGAATGTCACGAGCTTGTTGCCAGACGAATTGACCGCTCAACTGTCAAATCCTCTCCAGAAAATGGCGGCAGGAACCCTAAAAACCTCTAATCATGCTTCTGGCCAATCAGGTCACGAATCAGTTTTGTCTGAAGATGAGGCAGGAGAAACCTTGCCTGGAGAATTTCGCATCGCTTTGGCCCATCCCACGCCACGCACGATTCGCCTCTTGCTGACTCAAGTATTTGATCAGCACCGCGAAACCATTAAAGGCATTGCGATGACGATACAAGACATTACCCGCGAAGTAGAACTCAACGAAGCAAAAAGTCAATTTATCAGCAATGTCTCCCACGAGTTGAGAACGCCGCTATTTAATATCAAATCTTTTATTGAAACCCTCTGTGAATTTGGCGAGGATTTAAGTGAAACCGAACGGCGTGAATTCTTAGAAACCGCCAACCATGAAACCGATCGCCTGACGCGCTTGGTCAATGACGTTCTCGATCTGTCTCGCTTAGAGTCTTCTAAAATCTACCATTTTGAGGCAGTCGATCTGACTCAGTTAATCGAACAAACCTTGCGAACTCACCAACTCAACGCTAAAGATAAGGGGTTGGAGGTGTGTCCAGTCATTGAAAAAAATTTACCCACTGTTTTTGGTCACTACGACCTGTTACTCCAAGTATTGACAAATTTAGTGGGAAATGCGCTCAAATTTACAGAAATGGGCGGCAAAATTGTCATTCGTGCTTACAGACTCAAAAATTCTCCTAACGAGTTTTCCTTAGCTTCTCAAGTCAGAGTAGAAGTATCAGATACAGGAATTGGCATCGATCCTGAAGATCAAGAGGCAATTTTTGATCGCTTTTTCCGGGTTGAAAATCGCGTTCACACTTTAGAAGGAACGGGATTAGGGCTGTCTATTGTGAAAAACATTATCGAAAAGCACCACAGTCAAGTTTATCTCATTAGCGAAGTGGGTGTCGGAACGACCTTCTGGTTCGATTTGTCCGCGTTTCAAGAACGTCCCTGTTCTCAAATAGCGCTCGATAGCGAACTTTCCCCCCTGCCAGCAGAAGAAGTTAAACTGTAGCGCATTTAAATGACTGGTTGAGGTCGGGGAAAGGGGAAGGGGGAAGGGGGAAAGATAAATAAGTGATTGAGATGCACAACAGTTTATCAGCTAATAGGTAATAGATAATAAAAGAGTTGGATGAGCAGGAGTTGGAGAATGAGTCAAATACAAACGGAGCAAGTTCGCTGGACAGTTCGCGATTTAGAATTATTACCAGATAATGAAGGAATCCGCTACGAAATCATCAATGGAGAATTATTCGTGACCCGCTCCCCGCATTCTAAGCATCAGCACACCATTGGTAGAATCTTTCAGCATTTGAATATCTGGTCTGACGAAAGTGGTTTAGGGATAACGATTCCTAATCCTGGGGTTCTCTTTTCCGAAGCGGATAACGTCATTCCCGATGTTGTGTGGTTGAGAAAAGAAACTTATACTCAATATATCGACGAACAAGGACACCTGATAGGCGCACCCGAATTGGTGGTTGAGGTATTATCTCAGAGTCCGCAAGACATCAGGAGCGATCGCGAAGTAAAGCTTAAACTCTATTCTACTAGAGGCGTAAGAGAATACTGGATAGCAGACTGGCGATCGCGCCAACTCGAAATTTATCGCCGTGAAAATGCTCAATTAACGTTAGTCGCTACGTTGTTTGAAACCAATAAGGTAACTTCTCCTTTATTGCCAGGATTTGAGTGTTTGGTAGAGCGTTTTTTTCCAAAATTTAATGCGGGTTAATGATACAGTTCTTTTGCACTCTAAAATTTAGCTCAACTCCTACCCCTTTGAAGTCAAACTGTAAACAACCTTCATTGAATTTTAAAACTGTCCAGCAAGACAAACTTAAAGCAAAAAGGACAGATAGATGAGTTGCGATCGCTAGCATCGGTACTTTTTTCATACAGATATCTTCCTACTAGAGTTCTTGAAATTTATTATCGTAGGAAGTAGTCTGAGCTATTAAATTCATGCAGAAACATCGACAGAGCTTATTAGGGTGTTGAGGGATTAAGCAGCAGAGGCATCTAAACGACAGATAAATAGCGAGCAAGATGCTCGCCCTACAAGAGTTCTAACAATCCCAATAATGCAATTTAAATGTATAACAGCTTATACCAATTCTTCAAAATTTTACACCTGTAGGGGCGAATTGCGTTCGCCCTTACCCCCAGATGTCTAGTAGATATTTAAAGAATGGGGATTAGAAGGAGCGCATTCAGCGTGTCGAAGTTTCTCAACAAATGTTTCGACGACTTGACGGTTTGCTAATCTTACGGATAAAACAGAGGCGAAGATGATGCTGACATTATCCAACCAAGCTAGCCTACTCCCATTGAAAATGACACAAGATGAATTTAACAAGATTCTAAAGAGCTTAACCAGACAGGAAGAAAGAGTATTGCGGCGGTATCTGGAGGGACACGACGATCCAGAGATAGCTAATACTTTATTTTGCCAGGAAAGTACCGTTAGATCTCATCTTTCTAAGATCTGCAAAAGTTTTGGGATCACGCAAAGCAATCCTCGTTGTTCTCATCGAGATGATTTAATTCTTCTGTTTCTTCAGTACCAAGGTAATTGGGTTTCTCCTCAGCGTCGCAAGCAGGTTGGATATCCTGAATTTGAATACCCTAATGGTGCAGTTCGCTTAAATTCGCCCTTTTATATGGAGCGTCCTTATAACCACTCTCAAAGTATTGAATCGTTCTGCAAAGCAGAAATTCTCAAACCAGGTACATTGCTTCGTATTAAAGCACCAAAGTTGATGGGCAAAACTTCATTGCTAATTAGACTTTTAGACGCATCCAGACAACAAGAAAACATCCGCACAGTAGAGGTTAATTTTGTAGTAACTCAGGAGAAATTAGATAGCCCAGAGCAGTTTTTTCAATGGTTTTGTGAGACTGTAAGTGAAAAATTAGAGCTAGAAAATTGTCTCTCGGATTATTGGAAAGATTATCGTGGCCGAATTCAAAATTGTACTGTTTATTTTGAGCGATACTTATTGCCTCAAATTAACTGTCCTCTAATCTTGGCAATGGATGAAGTTGACCGCATTTTTCCTTATGCTGTCGCACAGGAATTTTTGCCAATGCTGCGACTTTGGAATGAGGAGACAAGAACCTCTACTGTTTGGGAAAATATGCGACTCATTATCGCCTACTCAACAGAGGTTTATGTTAAGATTCAAAATAATCAATCTCCTTTCACAAATGTTGGTATAGACATAAAGTTGTCGGATTTTAGCCGAGAAGAAGTTCAGACTTTAGCGATACGTCACGGATTATCTTTGGAGAATTCTCAAGTAGAGGATTTAATGGGAATGCTAGAAGGACATCCATATTTAGTACGGTTAGCCTTGTATTATCTGGGAAGTCAACGAAGCAGTCTTAGTCTAGAAAAACTATTGCGAAAAGCACCAACTCAAGAAGGAATTTACAGCGATCATTTGCAGAAACTATTAACCATTTTAGAGAAAAACGATGCACTAGCACAAGCTTACAAAGAAGTTGTTAATGTTAAAAAAGCTCAAAGCTCAGTGGAGTTAAAGCCTATTCAGACTCGTCTGTTAGACAGTATGGGATTGGTAAAAAAACAAGACAATCAAGTAATGCCTCGTTGTCGTTTGTATCAGGAGTATTTTAGTCACTGGCTATGAATAATTACGAATATCAAATAGGAGGGAGTCTTGCTGCTGACGCGCTAACTTATGTCGAGCGACAGGCAGACAGAAACCTCTATAAAGCTTTGAAAGAAGGTAACTATTGTTATGTGCTGAACTGTCGGCAGATGGGTAAGTCTAGCTTAGGAGTGCGAACGAAGAAACTACTGCAAGATGATGGAATAGCTTGTGCTTTTATCTCTCTTAGTAGATTTGGAAGTGAAAAAGATACGACGCGAGAGAAGTGGTATGGAGGTTTCATTGACAGTTTGTTAGGGGATTTTGAATTGTGGCAGGAACTCAACTTAGAAATGTGGTTTCAGAAATACGCATTCCTAACACCAGCTACGCAGTTAAGCAAATTCATAGAAGAAATACTGCTTAAAAAAATTACTCGAGAAATTGTCATTTTTATTGATGAGATTGATAGTATCTTAGGACTAGAATTCTATCTCGATGATTTTTTATCTTTGATTCGCGATTTTTACGAGCGACGTGCTATTAATTCAGAATTTCAACGCCTCACTTTTGCTTTATTAGGAGTAGCTACGCCTGCGGATTTGATGCAAGATAAGAATAAAACGCCTTTTAATATTGGTAAGGCGATTGAACTGCAAGGCATTCAGATAACAGACAAATTAGAGCCATTATTGCCAGGATTGAAGGAGAAAGCAAGCAATCCCCAAGCAGTGATTGAAGCAATTCTATCATTGACAGGAGGGCAACCTTTTTTAACTCAAAAATTGTGTAAGTTAGTCAGCGAACTTGACTCTACAATAACAGCAGGAAATGAATACCAACAAATTGAAGCATTGGTAAAAAATAACATTATTAATGATTGGCAAGAACAGGATAAACCTCAGCATTTAGGAACAATTCAAGCCAGAATTTCAGGAAAGGAAGAATTTGCTGGAAAATTATTAGAATTATATCAGAAAATTTTAACCCTTGGGGAAATAGACGCTAATAAAAGCTACGAACAGCATCTTTTAAGATTATCAGGATTGGTTGTCAAAAAACAAGCAAAACTGCAAGTCTATAACCGAATTTATCGAGATGTTTTTAATACTCAATGGATACAGCAGCAATTAAATCAACTACGTCCTTCTGCTTCTTATACTTCTAAACTAACTAATTGGGAACAATCTCAAAACAAGTCTTATTTGTTACAAGGAAAAGAGTTACAAAAGGCTATAAAATGGTCTTTAGATAAAAGCTTGGGTGAGAGCGATCGCTCTTTTTTAACCGCTAGTCAAGCTTGGGAAATAAAACAAAAAAACATCAGAAAAAGCATTATTTTGGGTTTTGCATTAACATTTATAACTGTTGCTTTCTGGCATTTTGTTAGTAGATACTATAGCGTTCAATATTGTTCTGTTGGAGAAAAAGTAGGAGAGAGTTGCTTTAGAGAAGTTATAACAAGTGGAGATAAGAAATTTTTTATTTCAAGGGGAAATTTTTATTTAGATGAAGGAATTAAGGCTTTTAGGGAAAAAAAATATGCAGAAGCCGAAAAGTTATTTCAAAAAGCTGTCGATTCTGCTCCTAAAGATCCTGTTTCGCAGATATATTTAAATAACGCGAAAGCTCGTTTAAATAACCAAATAAATAACCAAAAAACTCTTTATAAAATTGCTGCTATAGTTCCCGCAGATAATCATGAAAGTATTGCTATAGATATGTTAAGAGGTGTTGCTGATGCCCAAACTGAATTTAACACTAAATATGAGAAAGATAAACGTTTATTAGAGATAGTTTTAGTTAATGATGGGAATGAACCTAAAGTAGCCCAAAGAATTGCTAGAAAAATAGTAAATGACGATAGTATTGTAGCTGTGATTGGTCATTATAGTAGTGATGCTAGCGGTGCTGCTATGATAATATACGATCCAGCAAAATTGGCAATGGTTTCTCCGACTAGTATTAGCAGTAAAATAACTGAAGATAGAGAAAAATTAACCAATAAAGTTTTCTTTCGTACAAGTGCTAATGATCTTCAAATAGCTAAAGCATTAGCGAATTACATAGGGTCACAAAAGCTAGATAAAGTAGTAATTTTTCATGAAAAAGATAGTGCCTATTTCAGTAGAGGTTTTACAGAAGCTTTTATGAAAAATTTTAGAGAACTAGGAGGAAAAATTGATTGTAACGGAGATGGGCTAATTGATAAGCAAGATGGAGAAAAAGATGAAATTTGCCAAGTTGGTGATAGCGATAAAAATACCTCATCCATTCTGAAAAAGTTTTTCTTCTTTTTGAGGAATAAAATTAAGCCAGATAGTAACAATGGCTCTCTAATTGATTTAGGTGATGTTGATTTAGATGCGGAAAAGAAAATTGATAATATTGTTAATCAAAAACAAGTGAAAGCAATTGTTGTAGTTCCTAGTGCCAAAACGGTTTCTAGTATTATTTACTTTGCTAATGCCAATCGAAAAAGATTACCTTTATTTGGTTCAGGTGGGACAGCATACAATTATGAAACAGTTGAGCAGGGTAGCGCTAACCCTTACCTTGAAGGATTAACGGTAAGTGTAACTTCCTTTGATAAAGTCTCAGGTTATTATTGTAA
>JBGTNM010000309.1:0-1643 GCA_041743025.1 Microcystaceae cyanobacterium | reverse complement strand
CGCTATCAACACTGATTCTCAGTCACTTGAATACTCCAAAGCCCCCATTAAAATACAGCTTGGCAATAAGATAACACGCGGACTTGGTTCGGGAGCAAATCCTTTAGTTGGTCGAGATGTTGCAATTGAAAATAGTGACGAATTACTCAATGTCTTAGTTGGAACTGATATGGTTTTCCTAACCGCCGGATTAGGTGGTGGAACCGGTTCCGGAGTTTCTCCGGTTATTGCATCTTTAGCACGCAGCCTTGATATTTTAACTGTTGCTGTAGTTACTAAACCTTTTAATGCTGAAGGAAAGAGAAGAATGCGGCAAGCTGAACAATCCGTTGCCGACCTTTATACCTGTGCTGATACGGTAATTACAATTCCTAATTCAAAACTCTGTTATCCAAATGAAAACACTTCGCTTCTAAATGCTTTCAGGCGCGCTGACAATGTACTGTTGGAGTCAATCTATGGAATCAGCGGTTTGATAACAACTCCGGGTGTCATAAATCTAAATTTTGCAGACATTCGTAATGTTATGAAAAATCGTGGCGCAGGTCTAATCGGTTTCGGTGAAGCCAGAGGTAAATTTGCTGCGGTCAAGGCAATGAAGAACGCCATCCGATCAAAATATATGGAGGAACATTCATTGAAGGGAGCAACAAATATTTTGGCAAACTTTAGTTGTTCAAATAATACTCCGCTTAATGACGTTGAAGAAGCCGTTTCCTTAATATCAAATACCACTGATGAGAACCCAGATATATATTTAGGAACATCTGATAATCACAGCACTGATTATGTTCAAATAATGTTTATTGCTACGGGAAATCTAGCCTTTTCTGAAACTTGTCTTGGCAAATCCCAACAAAAATCATATCGGAAATATGGTTCCAAGAACTCATGTTATACAGAAAACAGTGAGCAGAGTATTATAAAGCTAAATCAATTGTGCTAAGCCAAAATAAACGTAGTCGAAAAAATTCATATTTTGAGGTATTAGTTCTTTTAATACTTCTCTTTTCTAATTATTGTAAAAATATTCATTTTTTCAATATTTTTTTCGACCTAATTATAGGAGGCTGTAAATATTCGTTTTACAGCCTCCTAAACAAAATGCTGAGACGAATAACTTTAAAGGTAAAAATCTGATTTATGCATATAATTCTTTTAAGACTGCAAATATTATGACGGCTGTGATTGGAATTCTTTTATGTATAGCAGTTCTATTCACTCAGCCAAAAAAGGATCCCATCACAATTGAAAATTCCGTCAAAATCGAAAACACAAATTCAAATGGCTGTAATAATTAGAAGAAGGTATAGCTTGTCTGCTGTAAGAAATATTTTAACATTAGACTTATTAAAAACAATTAGGAGTTACGCGGTTGAAAGGTAAAATGGAGAAAATAAAGGTTGCGGAAACCCGCAATAAGTGATTTTTCAACTGCGTAACTCCTAAACAATAATCAGCTTTATTTAAAGTGAAATGAACACTGAACAAGTCAAACAGGTTGAAGATTTAGTTAGGCAATTACATCTTTCCAAGGGAAATCCTGTAGAGCAGAATTGGGGACATGCTATATTTTTGATTGGCGCGGGTTGCTCATATTCAGCTGGAATTCCGCTTGCATCTGGCATAGCACAAATGTGTGT
>JBGTNM010000308.1:0-4539 GCA_041743025.1 Microcystaceae cyanobacterium | reverse complement strand
GGAGAAGTGATCGCCGCGCTTTGACGAGTCTGTTAACCCGTCTATTTGAGCATCTCCTCAAGTTAGTTTACTGGGAATCAGAGCGAGAATACAACCGTAGAGGATGGGAAGGCGAAATCGCCAATTTTCGGATTCAAATCAAGAACCTTCTTGAGGATAGCTCAAGTCTGAAATCTCATTTAGACAAAGTTTTTGAAAAAGCTTATGGGGATGCGCGAGAAATTCTCATTAAAGTAACAGGACTAAACTCTAAAACATTTCCCAATGAACCTATTGCCCCTCTAGAGCAAGTTTTAGATAAAGATTGGTTTCCCCATCCCTCATAATTTCATTTCCTTATCGTTAATGGTCAAGTTTCTCTTATTATTATAACTTAATAGGAATTAAAGGACGTTTTCTTACCTGCTCTCTCATCGTTCGCCAAAGATCTTCGTATTGCTGTTGTACTGTTTCAGGTAAAGGATAAAGAAATTCACAGCGATCAAGAATTGACGAATCGATATTTAACAGAGGATTTTGACGCACATCCGAGGAGAGTTCCGCCTGCTTTATGGTTAAAATGGCAGGTGAGGCAGCATCAGTAAAAAGCGAAATTTGATTAACGGCTTCGGGTTGCCAACAGAAATTAATCCATTTTTGGGCAAGTTCAGACAGTTGAGTCTCTGCTTTTTCAGAAGCAGGACGAACCCATACATCTGCCCACAGAGAAGTCCCCGATCGCGGTACAATAGCTTTAATTTCAGGGTTATTGGCAAGTAAGGGGAGAATATCACTCGACCAGCCAACTGCCACCCAGACATCTTCTAAAATGAGGGGCTGTAGATAATATTGAGAACTGTAATATTTAACCTGTTGTTGGAGAGACAGTAATTCAGTTTTAAGCTGGGAAATCTGACTAAAATCGGTAGAATTATAAGAATAGCCTAGTTTTTTGAGGGTCAAGCCGATCACTTCTCTTGGTTGGTCTAGCATAGAGATGCGATCGCGTAGTTTTGGGTTCCACAAGTCCTGCCAGTCAGTCAGTTCAATTCCCGCTTGTTCTAACTTATCTTGATGATAGGCAATGAGAGTCGTTCCCCAACGATAGGGCGCTCCCCAGATTTGTCCATTTTCGTCTATTTGTCCTTGGGGGTTGCGCCTGACAAGGGTTTGCCAACGAGGGGGTAACTGTTGCCAACCGGATAACTCCTTATCTCCAAACGGTCGAATCAATTGTGCTTGAATAGATCGAGACAGCCAAGTATCTCCCAACGTTAGGAGATCGGCAGTAGCAGGATTGCGCGAGATTAACGGCAGGCGATCGAGGAGATTTTTCGGCTGGGTTGCTTTCTTTTGCCAAGCTTGCAACAATTCAAAAAGGTCTTTTAATTGCGATTGAGGCTTTAAAGAAATCGCCTGAGTGCCGACGAGTTGCTTTTTAAACGCGCCTAACAGTTGAGGGGGAATAGACCCTTGTAGCAGCAAGACTTTCAAGGAGGCAGCGCGATCGCCACATCCCAACAGACTTTGAGTTAATCCCAGCGCGACAGTACCGATTAAAAAGGAACGACGATCCACCATAGAATTAATTATATCAAGATTTTCTGATTAAAATAAATTAACTTAATTAACGCTTATTCTGTCAAATTCAGCCATCAACTTGCCAGTCGTTTCAGGCAATTTTGTCGTTTAATTAAGAGTAGTAAAGCAATCATTAAATGAATCAGGAATCCGTTAACACACGCTCACGCTCCTCTTAGGATAGAACTCAAGAAGTTTCACCGAATGGGCAAGCCGATGGATGGGATACAACAACAAGTTAACGAACTCAACTCTAAAGTAGATCGCCTCTTTCAGGTCGTCGAGCAATTAAGCAGGCAAATCGAGGTAGTAACAGAAAAACCCGCAGCACGCGCGAGCGAGAAAAACGGAACGCACCCTTCTTTTGCCTACTCTGCCCCTCAATCTTTAGCTAGCAATGGGCGTTTTCAGTCCGCAATGGAACACAAAGACATTTTAATGGACGACCACGACAGCAACAAATTGATTGCGGATGAGAGCGAATTCACGTTATCAAGCGATCTTCAAGTAAGACGGCTGACAGCGCAATTGACAGCCGCGTATAATCGAATCGCTGCCTTAGAAGAACAAGTACTAGCCTGTCGAATGCACTATTAGTCAGCTAACTTAAAAATGAGAGTAGGGGCGAACGATCGTTCGCCCCGACAGGATTTCAGAATAATAATTTTCATCCTCTCTTCTTAAGGCGAATTGGGAGCAGCCGGAACGTTATTGTAAGAAGGATTGAGAGGCACGGACGAATTTCCCAATTCTGGCGAATTAGTCGGCAAATTTTGCTGCCAAGAGTCAGAATAACCCCCTGGTAAGGAGGTACCAGGCGGTAGTGAGTTCACGCCAGGATAAGACCAATTGTTAGAGGATTCCTTTTCGCCCGGTAAAGTCGCAAGGGCAACGCGATCGCCTCCCACTTCTTTGAGCAGATCCAACACTTGAATCACCTCACTATAGGTAGCACTGCGGGAAGCATGGAGTACCATAACGCCGTTGGGATTGCCTTGGTGATAGTATTTGAGGGCATCCAATAATTGATTGCGCGTTACTAATTGCTTTTCGAGATAAACTTGACCAAAATCGTCGAGACTGACGACTAACATTTCTCGCATCTGCGGAGTTCCGCTACTAGCTTTAGGTAAATCTAAACTAATAGCCTGCTGTCGGGACAACCCTACTGCCGCTAGAATAAAAAACGTCAGAATGCAGAAAATTACGTCAATCAAAGGCACTATTTCGATGCGTACCTCCTGCTCTTGATGATCGTGCCACAATTTAATCGGACGCGCAGGGGGTTGATTGAGCGAACGACGGGGAGTCTTTTTAGGGATAGAAGTCTCTGTCATAGGTAGGATAGACCTTAATAAGCTCAACGATCAATGGTTTCAGGTGATTCTAAAGTCGTGCTTGTCGGATAGTGAGTGTCTTCGGTTTCCATCCAACGCTGGCGATAGAGAACCTCCAATTCAGAACCAGCCTTGCGAAAAACTCGGACTTGATTGAACCAAAAAGCTTGAAACAAGCGGTAAAACGCCAGACTAACAATAGCAACAATCAAGCCAGTCGCTGTCGAAATGAGGGCTTCGCTAATCCCTAGGGTAACACCGGCAGTCGATTGGGTTCCCAAGTCGCTAATCTGGATGTCACTGAGGGAGTAAATTAATCCTAAGACCGTTCCCAGCAATCCTAACAAAGGAGAAAGGGCAATGATCGCTTCTAAGATTTTATCGCCCCGCCGCATCAAAGCGAGTTCGTCGTCGGCGGCAGATTCTAACGCAAGATGGAAGACTTCGGGATCAGGATTCGGTAATCTTAAGGGAGCGTAAAGATAGTGTCCTATAGGATGATTGCTGTGTTCTCTTGCCACTTTCGGTGCCAAATCCCAACTTCGAGCTGCTGCATCCATGATGCGATTGAGAATCTGTCCCTCTTTGAGCATAAACCGCGTCCAAAACCAGAGACGTTCAATAATCGTACTCAAGGACAGAACCGACAGGAACAGAAGTGGCCACATGGCAACGCCACCCTTTTGCATAATTTCTGCGATATTCACCGTTTTTGCTTACCTCCGTTACTTGCCCCCAAGCAGGCGTTCCGTTAAGAGTTGGAATTATTTGTTTACAATTCTAAGGGTTTGCGGTTAGCAATCAAGTATATCTTTCTTTATAAGGAGGGAGAGAAAATGATCGTGAGGAGTCAACACTCGGCAATCACCACAGTCGGCTTGATGGCTTTATTATTACTCAGTGGGGTCATTCCTTGGTCAAAAACGTTACATCCAGATAAATTTGCAGACGCTCAATCGCTTCAAGAAGTTTCCCAGACGCTCCCTGTCATCAAACAACGCTCTACAAAAAAAACGATGTCGGATGCTCAATTGCAATTTGGTTTTAAGCTTTTTTCGTCCCTGACTAAAGAAGGCGTGCGTGATAATTTAATGGTTTCTCCGACTAGTGTCGCGCTCGCTCTATCAATGCTCTACAATGGAGCGAGTGGCATCACGCAACAAGAAATGGCTAATGTTCTAGCCGTTCAAGGAATGAGTCTAGAGGAGATTAATGCTGCTAATAAAACCTTACAAAACTCTCTGCAAACGCAAGAAGATAAACTCCAATTAACGATCGCCAATTCTCTTTGGGCAAAACAAGGTTTCTCTTTTCGCCATCAATTCCTTAAAACCAATCAAAGCGTTTATAACGCTCAAATTACCAATCTTAATTTTGCCAATCCTGAAGCGGTAGGCATTATTAATCGTTGGGTCGGGGAGAAAACCCAAGGTAAAATTGAGCGCATTATTGATCGCATCAATGCCGATGACGTTTTGTTTTTAATCAATGCCATTTATTTTGGCTCTTCTAGGTTGAGTATGCTATATTCATACAAAATCACCCCTAAAAGCCTTGCTGTGCAAGGCTTTTAAAAATATAAAAAAGCAATTTTAAAACAAAAAGCTTTTTATTGTGTTGAATTCCCTATTGCTTAAGGGAT
>JBGTNM010000307.1:0-5292 GCA_041743025.1 Microcystaceae cyanobacterium | reverse complement strand
TTGGAAGAAGGGTAAAAATATCGGGCGCACAGTGGAAAAGTGAGAACGTTCCTAATATTCTATTTTTGCGCTGTGCCTACCTTAATGGGGTCTTGTCTCAATGATATTCTTACAAATGTGAGATGCACCCCCCAACCTTCGTCATGATTATCTTGATTTTCATTATTTGCTAATTTGACTAAACGTAAAATTTCCTCCAAACTATTATTATCTTTTTCGCAGAAAAAACAATTTCCATAACGCCATAATTTTGTTCTATCTGGCAAATTAGGCAAATTACAAGGTTGTTCTATTTGATT
Source organism: Microcystaceae cyanobacterium (assembly GCA_041743025.1). GTDB lineage: Bacteria > Cyanobacteriota > Cyanobacteriia > Cyanobacteriales > Microcystaceae > JBGTNM01. Next base: position 4,993 of record JBGTNM010000307.1, on the reverse strand, counting down.
AATATCAGGTTTCCATTTTTGTATAATTTTTTTCTGCAAATTAATAGGAATATCAATCTGATAAAATGTCGAAGATGAAGATTTAACGTCTATATTATTTGTTTTAGTATGATACTCTAAATCATCATTTGTTCTTTTAAGCCACTCTAAATCAGCTTCCCAATCAGTGATTTTTAATGATTTTACTTGTTTATTGATACTATCTTTTATTTTTTCTTTTATTTTTTCAGAATATTCTTGAAAATTAATATCAACTCCCAAGAACGACTCCTCTATAAAGTTTATAACGTTTTCTATTTCAGAAACCGAAAACGTCATTATTTTTTGTTCTAATAGTTTGCGGCTTTCAGAACGATCTAGATTGATTAAATATTTAAGAAAATTTTCTGCTGAGGGATCTACTAAGCATTTATAAATAGACTTTTGTATTGTTTTCTCTGCCAATCCGTCTATTAAAGCTTGTGGTTCACTAACTAATGATATAACACTAGATGCTCCTTCAAACTCAAAAAATTTTACAACAAGCTCAACATCAGGCGAAATTGATTTTATTTCAGTAAATGAGTACCAAACTTTTAAAAAGGGATCAATTAAAATGTCTTGCGATGCTCTACTTAATGCGTCTTTAAGTAAATCTTTAGGAATATCGAAAGTAGGACATAGACTACTTTTGTCTCTTCTAGTAAATGCTTTAGACTCAAGAAATGAATATCGATTATCTATAGGAAAAAAAATAAAATCTGGCCATCGATTAATAACTCTTACTAGAATATTAGGACTAATAATAGCTTGTCCAAAAACTCCTGCTATTATTTCTCCAAGTACACCTACGCTAGATGGACTATTTGTTTTTCCGAGTTGACGAGTAATAGATAATTTAGCATATTTACCAGGATAAGGATAAATTCTTGCTCCACTTCTCCATTGTTCCCAAATTTTTAAATCTGCTAGTGGCTCTGCTATCGCGGCTTCTGGAAACACTTCATTAGCATATAAAATTTGACGTTCAGTAAGGTTAATTTTTGATTTCGGCTTTTGTGTTGTAGCAGATGTGCTGAATGAGTCATACAAAGCTGCTTCTCTTTCATTTGGTTTTCTGTAAGAACTACAGTTCTTTAGATCATTTACTGTAAATTGATAATACCAATGTTCAAAATCAATGTTAATCATAATAATGATTTGCTTAATTTCTAATCAATATTGACGTTTTTTAAATGAGAGAGAATTTCTATCAATTGCCTAACGTTCATGGTTGATTTTCTTGCTTAATCTCTTCTAAAATTTCTGGAAGTCTTTCCAAATCGGCATCAGATAGCTTTCGTCCTGGTTTAGACTTAAGACAGTCAGCTAGGGCATAAAACGCCTCATTATCCTCTCGATGAGACAAAACATAAGCACGTAATTCTGCTTGACTCATTGTTTGAAAATTAGGCTTATTCATAAAATTGTTACTTCTCCTTCTCTATTTATCAAAACTTGAATATCGTCACCAGCTAAAAGAAAAATGTCTCCTGTACGTTCATCCAGTCTAACAAGAGAGATGAGTAAGTACATTTGCGTGATTCTCTGACACATGATAAAACATCTAACAGCTTGTCTTTCTGTCGGCATTTTAAAAAGGAAATATAACAGTAAAGGTGGGCAATGCCCACCCTACTACTATTTTATGACAAAGAAAGGTTACAGTTGGGGAACGTACTGTTCTTTTTCAGGAACATCGGTGTATTCTGCCACGATTTGACGGAATTCTTCGCCATCAATCGTTTCTTTCTCAATCAATAAATCCACCAAGCGATCAACCACTTCACGGTTGTCCCGAATCAGTTTACGGGCAAGTTGATGGCAGTGTTCGGCGATAGTTCTCACCTGATCGTCGATGCGAGTTGCGACTTGCTCAGAGTATTCGGCGCGATTCGTAAAACCGCCTCCTAAGAAAACTTCACCAGAGGAACTCTCCAGCGAAATTGGCCCCAAATCACTCATACCAAAGCGAGTCACCATTTGCCGTGCCATTTCGGAGACTTGCTGCAAATCTCCCCCCGCGCCAGTCGTGACTTCATCGTAGCCGAAGACTTCTTCTTCTGCCGCCCGACCGCCTAAAGCACCTGTAACGCGGGCCGTTAGCTGTGCTTTGGTGGTCAGTCCTTGTTCTTCCCCTGGCGTAAACCAAGTCAACCCTTGTGCTTGTCCTCTGGGAATGAGCGTGACTTTTTGCACTGGATCGTGGTCTTTGAGGAGAGTTCCGACGATCGCATGACCGACTTCGTGGTAAGCAATCAGTCGCTTGCTCTTGCTGTCAACCAGGGGCGTACCTTCCATGCCAGCTACCACGCGATCAACCGCAGCGTCAACTTCTAACATGGTAATCGCTTCCTTGCGGCGGCGAGCGGTTAAAATCGCTGCTTCGTTGAGCAAATTAGCTAAATCCGCGCCACTAAAGCCAGGGGTACGGCGAGCGATGGTTTCGATTGAGATTTCGGGGGCGAGTTTTTTATTGCGAGCGTGAACTTCGAGGATTTCAATACGTCCTTTAAAGTCGGGCGCATCGACCATTACCTGACGGTCAAAGCGTCCGGGGCGCATCAAAGCAGAATCGAGTACGTCTGGACGGTTGGTAGCAGCAATGATAATGATACCTGTGTTGCCTTCAAAGCCATCCATTTCGGTCAGCAATTGGTTGAGAGTCTGTTCCCGTTCGTCGTTGCCGCCGCCGATGCCTGCACCCCTCTGGCGGCCCACTGCGTCAATTTCATCGATAAAGACCAAGCAAGGCGCGTTTTCTTTGGCTTTTTTGAACAAGTCACGGACGCGAGAAGCTCCCACCCCAACGAACATTTCGACAAATTCTGATCCCGAAATGCTGAAAAAGGGAACACCTGCTTCGCCTGCGATCGCTTTAGCTAGGAGGGTTTTTCCGGTTCCGGGAGGGCCAACCAGCAAGACCCCTTTAGGAATCCTCGCACCCACTGCCGTAAAGCGTTCGGGTTGCTTGAGAAATGTGACCACTTCCTGTAATTCTTCTTTGGCCTCGTCAATACCTGCCACGTCATCAAACATGATGCCGGTTTTGGCTTCCATTTGGAAACGAGCGCGGGATTTACCGAAGCTCATCGCTTGTCCGGGGCCACCTGGTAAGTTGCTAGAGCGGCGAAAGAGGAAGAACAACGCGCCAATCAGCAGGATGGGAAAGAGCAGGTTGCCCAAAAAGCCCCAAAGTGCGCCGTCATTGCGGAGGGGATGCGCGTCAATGTCCACGTTGGCCGCTCTGAGTTTGCCGATGATCTCAGGCGAATTGGTGGGTAAATCGACACGCGATCGCTGTATGCGTTCTTCTAAATCCGGATCGACGGCTCGCACGATCGCGGTTCTTCCGTTTTCATAGAGGTCAACGCTGAGGATGCGTCCGGCATCTAAGTATTCTAAAAAGCGCCCGTAGGTCATGCGGGTGTTCGCCGTGTTGCTTCCTACGTTGCTGGTGGCACTTGAGAAAGTTCCCTGCCACAGAAAAAATCCCACTACCAGTAGCGGTAGCGTCCAAAGTAATAAGGTTCTCCAAGAAATTTTCATTGCTTAAACTTTCTCTATCTCGGTTGAAAATTGCTTTTCTCTAATTTAATTTGCTACATTTGTCAAGCGCGTTAACACAAATTAGGGTAATTGCGTGAAAACCGTTGATCCATCTTAATTAAATTTAACGTAATTCTCAGCCATTGAGTACAAACTAGAGGGAGTTCACTCTAGAGGTGTCTTATGTTCCATAGAATGGGCATCGACAGGGCCGAGTTGTTGGCGCACGTCATCAATGGCTAGGTTAAGTTGAGCAATTTTATCCTCTAAACGGCGGCGAGCCACTTCAATAGTTTCTTCGGTGTTAAATTTAATTTCTGAACCGGATTCTAGGAGGGAGGGATTGTCTTCATCTAAGTTAGTCTTGCGGCGCGAAGCAACCACAGCACCCATGATGCCGCCGACTAATCCCCCGACAATGGCTCCTGCTAAAAAGCCGCCTGCAAATCCATCGCGTTGACTCATTTTTCGTTACCCCAATCGTGATCAATTACTGACACTTTACGCTCTTAGCGAGCTACGTTCCAAAAGCGCGATCGCCTGCATCTCCCAAGCCAGGAACGATATAGCCATGACTGTTAATTCCTTCATCAATAATAGCGGTATAGATCTTTAAACTGGGATACTTTTGACTTAATTGTTGCAGAGCAGGAGGCGCAGCGACTACCGAAATCACGCGCACGAGCGTCGGATTGGCTCCTCGCTGGGTTATTTGGCTCATTGCTTGCAAGATTGAGCCGCCTGTGGCTAGCATGGGTTCCAAAATCATAACTCGCGTCTCGGCAGCGAATTTTTCAGGCAATTTATTGAGGTAACAGCTTGCTTGCAAGGTTTCTTCATTGCGAACCAAACCGAGATGATAAATAGAGGCTAACGGCAGTAATGCTTGCGCTCCCTCTAGTAAGGCTAATCCTGCTCGTAAAATGGGGACGACGGCAATCTTCGCTTCGGGATTGATGAAAGTCGCAGGTGCTTGAGCTAGAGGGGTTTGGACGGTGGTTTCGAGCGTGGGAAGCCAGTCACGAGTGGCTTCATAGGCTAGCCAACGGCCCAATTCCGTCATAGCTGTTTTAAATAAAACCGAGGGAGTATTTGCCTCGCGAGCTACCCCTAACCAATGTTTAATAAGCGGGTGATCGGGGACGTAAACGCGCAGTTGTAAGCTCATAAAACAGATAAATGGCGGGTTTTAATTGTTTATTGTTCACGCTTTGGTGGTTGATTGTCAATCAAGCTGAGGTAGGCCGCCTCAACTTACTGTTACTGAGATGTGTAACATGACTTGTTTGACCTCCTCACTCGCCCTAAAAGGGCGGTGATTCCTAAGACTCACGACTTAGGTTTCTGCTTCTTTCCCTTGCGGGTTTTGCTCAGTTGCCCAATAGATGTATCTCTATCAGGTCTTACACTCGATCCACAGACAAGC
>JBGTNM010000306.1:0-7284 GCA_041743025.1 Microcystaceae cyanobacterium | reverse complement strand
TGCATTCAAATCTTTGCTTTCCCTGTTGATGGCCGTTTTTCCGAACATTTAAAGAATTACAGTGTGGACATTTCATACAGGCTAACTGTTTTTTTGTTTACTCTTACTTTTTAACAAATCAACTGTAAATTCAGCAACGCCTACGGGACTTTCGACTTAAACCTCACTGAACGCTTGATGATTGAGCTAAGAGCCTAGATTAGAATAATAATCATTATTAGATGCCGTTTTCGCAGCTTCGTGCCTATTACGCCAATGAGAGACGAAACCGAAGCGCAAATCTCAGTAACCACTTTGGGGGTGGACTTCGCTTACGCTTTGGTTTTCGCTGTCCCTTTTTACACTCGTCAGTCATCCAAATCCATTTCCCGTTGTGGCTGAGGTTGTTGCCAGTTCTCTGGCTGGCTGTAGCCAGTTAGCTGAGGGTTGGGATTAGCGAAAGTATCTGTCAAAGCATTGTCACCTAAATTCGTTTCGTCATAGATATTTTCCCGATATCCATCTTCAAAATTGTCTTGTTTCGTATTGTCAGTTGTCATTGGTTTTTCTCTCCTAGTTATCAAATTACGGTAAAAATACTTCAATTTTCTGAGACTTAAAATCCTCTAAAAGGATCGTTCTGATTACCTTTACTAATATCCAGTCGGGTAAAAATGACTAATTTCTTAATTCAAGCTTTACTTCAGGAAATTCTGGTAAATCCTCCTTATTCTTGGTTTCCTTCTTCTCCTCAAGTTAGAAATTTAATCATTGAACATGCTCAGCTAAAACCTCACCTTTTTTGCTTAGACATCTGTGCAGGCACAGGCGTTTTAGCCATAGCAGCGAGACAGACCGGAGCGACTGTTCATGCCATTGAAATTAATCCGATTTTTCAGCAAATTCTTTTTCAGCAGGGAATTAAATTAGTCGGTTCGGATTTTATGCAGACAGAACCTCAGCAACTTTACTCACGCATTATTAGCAATCCTCCCTTTAGTTTTAGCCAGCAACAAAGAGGAGTGGATCTCGCGATCATTCAGAGAGCTTTTCAACGTTTTTTAGCACCAGGAGGGCGTTTGGTTTCAGTCGTTAGTGCTTCCTACAAACATTCTTATTGCCCAAAAGCACAAGATTTTAGACGATGGATGTATTCGATTAAGGCAGAACTCATTGAACTCCCGCTAGAAGCTTTTTGGGGAACTGAACGGGGAGCAAGTCAGTTTTGTCAGAACATAAATACTATAAATCTTTTAAAGGCTGTTGTTTAGGTAAGCACATCGATGTTTAAGAACTTGTGGAACATTTTCTTCTTTCCACTGCGCTCCTGAAATTTTCAAGCGTCGATCAATTTGCTTAACCGTCGATTCAACGGCACCTGAACCAATCGAACAAATCTCTTCTTGCTGATAGTAATCATAATTAATAATTCGATGACGATGAGTTTCTAGATAACGACAGAAATTCTCAGCTTGTTTTTTCTTTAAAGGGAATATTAATTCAATTGTTTCATCAATTTTTCCTTGCCATAATAAACTTTCTACTTTCTTCAATCTTTTCATCGAACCTCCTACTTTATGGAGATTTTCTGCCAAATGAAACCAGTCAAGTATTTCCCTTTTCTCTCCTGGACAATCAAATTTTTCAACGATTCTCCAAATTCCTGGATGTCCATCTCCTAAGCAGGTAAGGGGTCAGATAAAGATTGTTGATTAACCCAATTTATTAACTCTTCATTCTCTCCAAACCAGGCTTTTCTTGCTAGTTTATCAACACAGACTGCTTTATAATCTTTCCAGGTGCAAGCTTCTCCCTTTGTCTGTGTTCTCAACCTAACTTTTCCTCCATCTACACTAATTTCTTGAATATTGTTGGCACATTTCAATTCAGAAAAAACATAACGATGGACAATTCTTTGTTGCGTTTTACCTGATATTTTCATTCCTGTATAATCTTGAATATCTCTAGCTGCATTGTCATAAGATACATTAGCACTTGCTCTTACACAACACTTTTCTAAGTAAGGACTAATTCTTTGATTGGTTTTTAATTTTAATCTTATTGCCTGTTTTTCGGTCAGGGGTAATTCTCCAATTATACTTTTTATCGTTCTGAGTCTTCCTGCTTCAGTTCCCGTCGTCTTTTTGATAAAAAAAATCCTATTTGTGGTGTAATATATTCTAAAGTTTGCTGTCTTATTGTTTCTTCTATCCCCGCCAGACTTTCTATTTTTTGGGGTTCAGCTTCTTCGTAAAGAATCTTAGCAATCGCTTGAAGATGTTGATTGAGTTCTCTTTGCTTTTCAGGTGTCATTTTTTAGTTAATTTGTCTATTTTATGAGAGGGGTTCAATTTAGATAACTTTAATTTGTTTATTTTGTCAAGTAGTTTATCTGTTCTGCAAGTTTGACTTGCTCCCAACTGAACGTCCTGTAACGGTTGAGGCCTGGTTATTAATTGCTCAAAAATAAAATTTATAACAAAAATGATTATGTCATCTTCTATCTTGCGAACCATTCTCAATCGCTACGCTCAAAATCGTCCTGACGACCGACCCGATTCATTTTATTCTTGGCGGGAAACCAAAGTATTGCTTAAAGTGAAGCAAAAACAGCTTAATTCAAGGCAAGCTAATTATCTCAATACGCCTTACCAATTAATTACTAAAGCGACTCAACTTGAGGCTGCTTTAAAACCTTTTCAATCAGCTTCAATCATTGGACTCGATTGCGAAACAACTGGACTCGATCCGCTTCAAGATAAAATTCGTTTAGTTCAATTAGCGATTCCTGAACATCCGGTTATTGTGATAGACCTGAAAAATATTGAAGCTAATGCTTTAGCCCCCTTACAGTCTATCCTGATTTCTAATTCTCTAAAAATCGGACATCATTTAAAATTTGATTGGCAGTTTCTCAGTCAAATGGGTTTGACTCTTCACCCACCTTTTTTCGATACTTATCTTGCCTATCGAGTGCTGACAGCAGGACTTAAAAAAAATAGTTCTCTGGAAGCTATAGCCGCAAAATTTTTGAATATAAAACTGAATAAAAGCTTTCAAAAGAGTAATTTTAGAGAAAAACTAAGTTCAGCACAACTACAATATGCTGCGACCGATGCATTCGTTGTATTGCTCCTCTATAAAATTCTCAAACGTAGGCTAGAAAAAGCTCAGTTAACTCAAACAGCGCAAGATGAATTTAACTGCTTGCCAATGGTGGCTCAAATGGAACTTAATGGCATTCATCTTGATTTAAAAAAATGGCAGCAATTAGGCGATCGCTTAAAGATAGAACAAAAACAATTAGAACAAGAAATTAGCCAACAACTTAAACCACCTCAATCCCGACAAATTTCTCTGTTACCGGAGTTTGCCCAAATCGTAAACCTTCGTTCTCCCAAACAAGTGATAACCACCCTTAATGATATTGGTATTGCCGTTAAATCGACTAATGCTGAAGACTTAATTCCCTTAGCACCCGATTATCCGCTCATTCAATCGCTACTTCAATACCGCAGTCTTTCTGCCCGAATTAGCACCTTTACCGAAGGATTGCCTGAACACATCCATCCGGTTACTGGGCGCATTCATGGAAATTGGTTCCAACATGGGGCTAAGTCGGGGCGCTTTAGCTGTCGAGAACCGAATTTAACGAACATTCCCAGAGATGCACAAACCCGACAGTGTTTTACCGCCGAACCAGGCAACGTCCTTATTAAAGCGGACTACAGCCAGATTGAATTGAGGCTTATTGCCAAAGTTAGTGGCGATCGCCGGATGTGTCAAGCTTATCGCACTGGCGAAGATTTACATCGATTGACCGCTTCGTTGATTTTTGGGAAACCCCTAATGCGTGTGACAGATGAAGAAAGGCGTTTGGGTAAAATTGTTAATTTCGGTTTAATTTATGGCATGGGAGTCAGCAAATTTCGGATAACTACGGCTAAGAAGCATGGCATCATTCTGTCTCAACAAGAAGCGAGTCAGTTCCGCCAAACTTTCTTTGAGGCTTATACGGGGCTAAAAGCCTATCACGCCAAAATTAGAAGTCAATGGCAGCAAGGCATTAGGGAAAGTCGAACGATTGATGGCAGGCGCAGATTGTGGTCGCAGCAAAAGAAACCAACTCTCAATGAATTGCTCAACCATCCGATTCAAGGGGCAAATGCAACGATTTTGAAAAGGGCGATCGCTCTTTTGGGACATTTTGGGGAACGAAAAAATGTTAAACTAATTGCGGTCATTCATGATGAGATTTTGTTGGAATGTCCAGATAAAGAATCCCCAAAAGTGGCTTTTTTATTAAAACGATGTATGGTTAAGGTAGCTAAACAGTTGTTAGAGCCGATTCCAATTGAAGTAGATATCCTAATTTTGCCGAGTTGGGGTGGTTAAATATCGTCTTAGTTTTTCATCGTAACTTTTCAAGATGTTAGTTATGAGCAACTCACCTTTTTTCTCCCGCCTCATCCACTTAAAAAATAGCTTATTTTATCTTTTGAAACTTTTTGCGACAGAACCCGATTTTACTTCCCGTTTGCCCCTGCTTGCAGATTCGATCATTCTACCCCGACAAGAGACTCAGAGGCAATTTCTTGCAATTTTACAGATCCTAATAAATCAGCCCAGTCAGCAAAGAGTGCTTTATTTTGCGGATCTTTAATTCTGAGTTGAGCTAAAGTTGTCAGCGCATCGTACCAAAGTCCATTTTCGGCATAAATTCCAACCTGATCGCGCAAACTTTTTGCTTCTTCCAACTCACTCTGAAGCTTAGAATTGATCATTTCTCGCACCACTTCTCCTTGAACTGGATAACTGTTAATTGGATGACAAATAACATAAAAAATCCAAGTATATTTTTTCTCTATTTCTAATGGTTTAGCTTCTTTGGGAAGGGAAACGCTCACAATTCCTGGTGTTTCTGTCAGTGGTAAAGTCGCTCGATAAACTGCAATCTTTGTTTTGCTTTCCTGTAGTATAAATTCTGCTGAAAGCTCTTGTGTAGAGGAATAAGGAATATAAAACCAAAATGTCGGACGTTCTGAAATGGTTAGACCTAAATAGCTCTCAGGGACTAAAGCAATCAAATCCTTTTCTGTAGCAGGACAATCGTTACGACTAGCTGCTGCTCGCCGCGAACCTGGTACTCCTCGATTGGGAGGATTAACGAAGCGTATTGGTTTTCTATTTTGAGTAATTGAGCCGTCATTTGGGGGCTTAGTCTTAACAGGTTGTACTTGAACTTTTGAGGCGTTACTGGTACAACCAAGCAGTAAAAAGATAAGGGCAATCTTTAGGGTAGAGGAAGAAAGGCAACACCCTATCCAAATCCTAATTAGGGATTTAGGCTCGTTTTCTGAGGTTTTGCTAAACTGTAACCCATTAGGCATACATTTGCTAGGATTGTTAAGACAGAGGGGACGAGCGGTACCCAGAAGCCCTTAAATAAAAGGATAACAAAGCATGATCCCCAGAGAGTAATTATAACGATTCCAGTTTTTAATAACAGGATGATAAGCCGTGATCGCCCCCACCAAACCATCATACCGCCAACCACTCCCCAACCCCAAATCCAAAGAACATCACCCCACTCTGGCCAAACCCTTAGTAGAGGACGCTTATCTACTGAAACTGCACTGATGATCTGGCTGACCATTTGGGCTTGAAGGATTACACCTGAAATTTCTTTTTCCTGGTAGGGATGTTGACTAGCACTGTAGGGAGTGGAAAAATTATCTCCACTACTCTCTTGATCTGTCACACCTATAATAACAATTTTATTTTTCACCCATTCTGATTTAATTTCACCATCTAAAACTTGTTTAAGCGTAATTCGTTGAGCTACCTCTGGCCATCGATAATTAAGAAGTATTTGACTACCTCTAGCATCAAGCCTTTGATAGCCGCCTGCATACTCTTTTAGGGGCTTAAAAACAACGGTTCCCAGCTTTAGCCATTTATCTTCTTCTCTGTCTCCTTGTTCTACTTCCGCTTCAATACCTTTTGCCTCTAAATACGTCAAAGCTAGTAAAACGCTAAAAGCATTATCAGTTTTACAAGGAGAGTTAGGGATAGGCTGGATAAATAATGGATGACGACGCAAAATGTTATCAATGGGGTCAACCATCACATCAATAAAGCCGATTCTCTCTATTTCAGTAACTTCGGAGGGGGGACTAATGGTAAGATTTTTGTCATCTGGGTAACGACAAACAGTAACCAAATGTTTATTATTTTGGAATATAGTAGCTAATTCAGCATGACCAGGCGCAACAGGACGCTCCCGAAAAATATTCAACCCGATGATTAGTGGTTGATGCCTATCCAGCTGCTTGATTGCTCGCGCTAGGATGCCATCTGGAAGGCGATCATATTGTTTTATGTAGTCTTCTGAAGTGGCTTCAACCACTAAGATACGAGAGTCTGGTTTTTCATGAGGACGTAGCTGAACCAACCGATCAAATTCCTTCAGTTCAATCGCTTCTAGCCATCCCAGATGCCGTATTCCTACTACTACTGCCGTCATTAGTATGCTGGTAACTAAGACTGATTTAAGGAAATTCTGTACGGGAATGTGAAGTTTAATTCCCTGACGCAATTGTTTCCAAGTAGGCGGCACTTCCGTCGTATTTTGGCAAATTACTGGCAGCCAGCTAGCACAAGGGATCTCATCCTCCCATCCTTGTAACTTTTCTCTCGCTTCCCGCACTGCTAAATGTAAAGGTTTCCCTTCTTGAGCAAAGCGATGTAAAAAATCTTTCAAAAATTCCTGTGCTATTAAGTCTTGTACTTTTTCCCGCATGACAATCATGTAGGGAACAGATAAATCAACTAGATCGCGAGCTAATAATAATCCATCACAGGAGTTTAAAATTACCAGTTGCAAACCTTGGTCAACTGCTGTTTTTATAGCATTTTTTAGTTGACTAAACGTCAAGCTATTATTTTGCTTATTTTCATTGATCTCGATCCCTTTACTAGAACTATGACCAGAAAAAAAGAAAATGTCCCAATTTTGTTTCCAGAGTTGATCGTTAATGTCTATGCGTTTTGGTTTGTCTAAAAACTTTGGATTAACATCAGATAGTTTTTTGAGGGTAGTTTCATCGGCCTTGACGTTAATTCCTTTACTATTACCTAAAATGCCTAAAATGTTGATTTGTTTTCTATAGCAAGCCTAAATCATTTGAATAAAGTAATTTCTGGATGTAAAATAAAAAGAGCAACTTAAAATCAGCAAAAAAAGGGGGATAGAGTCAGATGCAGGAGGAAATCAAAAAGCTTCTAGAGAGCCTTCAAGAGTTT
>JBGTNM010000305.1:0-8582 GCA_041743025.1 Microcystaceae cyanobacterium | reverse complement strand
ATTCAAGCCGCCTTGCCCCCCCATGTGCCCTGACATGGAGCCCGGCTGATTTTCTTGGCGCTGTTTCTGGTGGCGTTGTTTCGCGTGGAGACGGTCAACTTAGACAAGTTGTCATCGGTCTTTGCCAATCGAGCTCAGAGTGCATCGAGCTACAAACGCCTGACCCGCTTCTTTCGGGATTTTGCCGTCGACTTTGATGCCATTGCTCGGGCGGTCGTGGGCTGGAGCCAGATCCCCAACCCTGGATGTTGAGTTTGGATCGGACGAATTGGTCATTTGGCACCGTCGACATCAACATCCTAATGCTGGCCATTGTTCATGAGGGTGTCGCCTTCCCGGTGATGTCGACGATGCTCGACAAACGAGGCAACAGCAACAGTGATGAGCGTATCGAGTTACTGGAACGCTTCGAGCGGGTCTTCCCCAACGCCCAGATTCGCTGCCTGACGGGTGACCGAGAGTTTGTAGGACGGGAGTGGTGTAGATTCTTGCTGCTGTCGAATGCCGTGCCGTTTCGGCTCAGGCTGCGCCACAGCGACCGCATCAGTTCTAGCTCGGGCAAACGTCGACAGAAGGGTGAGCGAGTCTTTACCCGCGTGAAGGAGGGCGAGCAGCGGGTTCTGTCGGGCAAGCGTTGTGGGGCCGTCGAGTTTACGTCGTCGCGACCCGCCTGGAGGATGGCGAACTCTTGATTCTGGCCACTAACCATTGCCCGCAAACCGCGTTAGCGGATTACCGCTTAAGGTGGGGCATTGAGACGTTGTTCGCCGTGCTAAAAACCAGAGGATTCAACTTTGATCGACCCACTTCTGTCATCCCGAGCACCTCAGTAAGCTGGTGGCACTGCTGGCCTTAGCCTTCTGTTGGGCCATGCTCATCGGGCTCTGGCAACACCAGCAGCACCCGATTCTACTAAAGGCTCATGAGTGCAGAGCCAAGAGCCTGTTCCGCTCTGGCTGTGACTTTCTGCGGCGCACGTTCTGCGATCTCTCCTTGTGGCGTGACGAATTCGAGCAAGCGCTACAACTTTTGTCCTTGTACTGAGACCTTAAACAGCTTATATTCCTGTTTAACTGGCTATTGCCAAGATAGTTCTATACTTTCTCTTTAGCTTGTGCTTCAGTATTTCGGCTTTCGTGCCACCCTAACCCGACCATGCTGGCAGCAAACAGGGTATAACCGGGTTCTTCGAGTTGAGAGAAAATCAGGCCAAAAACAAATACGGTTAACAGGAGAAACTTGGAGATATCAACTATACATACATATTTCCATACCATACAGGATAGATAGAAGTAAGCTCCAAGCCCCAATAAACCTAGATCGCCCCAAATACCTGCCCATCCAAACAAAGGCGAAAATAAACTAGATTGGTCGCCTAACCAGCTATCACGTACTGCACCCCAGACATCAAAGCTAGCCTGATGTATCGTTGCGCCCAGTGGCCCTAATAGGCTCCAGTAATCATGAATCATCCATCCCCCTAACCGACCTACAGTATGTCCAGGCCCTAGGCCAAAGAGCCAGTTTAGAGGAGAGTGATAATATCCAACGGCAATGCGAAAAGCAGCAAATTTTAGCATTGTCGCTTCTCCATCAGAACCATAGAGTTCTGGCCTAATCCAAACTGTATAGGGTTGTAGAAACGGAAATCTGTAGATAGCCCAATAAAATACAATCCCACCGATGACTCCCATTATGATGTAGATCAAAGCCTTCGCAACATCTTTCAGATTAACGAGGTAAAGTAAGATATAAGCACCTGCAAACGCAATAAGTACTTGCTTTGTATCGGAAATAATTAATTGGTAAAAGGAAAGCAAAACAATCAGAGACCGAAACCAAAAAGATTTATCTTTAGCTACAACAAAGTAGTACACAGCAAATGTCATAGCAACTGATCCGCTAAGCACATGTCCAGCACCTTGGCCAATAAAAATGCCTTTTATATTATCTTCTAGGCCAATTAATTGATCCATATTAAAAACATATTTTTGAACATAGGAAAATATTAAATTGACCATTGCAGCCTGAAATATCCAATGTCTAAATCGATCTATATTGGCGGCAGTCATTGGAATGCAAACAATTGTCAATATCAATATGAATGGTTCTGCTAACAACAAAAAAGAGAGGATGGCATTAATGAGTCCCGCACCATTAAGAAGAGCACTGGCGATAACTATGGTTAGGAAGAAAAATAAGCCGAACAAAAGATTTTTAGAAATAGCAATTTGCTTAAGGTCTTTGCTGCGGGAATTCATCAAAGCGTTACCACAAGCCAAGGGGATCAACGCAAAGTGCAAAAAATTGATAGGGGATGGAAATTTTAGGATATTAAGTATTCGTGGAAACAGAGCACTGGCGATCGCCAGCAAAGTCAAATTAGAATTAGAAATATAACCTTTCTTTTGGGCTTTTGATGTGAGTCTAATATGCGTATTCATGCAATGCCTATCGAAGTTCGCTTATACAATACAAGTGAATTAGTCTAATATAGATTAAGGATTTTAATCGATCATTGTGTCCTGTCCTAAATGAAATTCACCAGGTAAAAGAGGTGACCAAATCATCTTTTTGGCAATATACTCTTGACAGGATTTTCCTGGGTTAAAGGAGTTGCTGACTCCTCGTAATCTTTTGCTGATAAGGAGTCATTGTTCAAGCAGAATTCATTTAACTTCTTTCGAACCTATAGCAAGGGCATAAATCTCTAGTAGCCGTTTGTAGTTAACCTCTGCTGTATACTTTGCTTCAAATTCAGCTCGGGCCTCTTGGCCTATTTCAATCAATCTTGTCGGATTGTTCAGTGCCCAATCAATCTGACAAGCCAGATCTTCGTGATCACCAGGGCAAAAGTGTAAGCCTGTACGACCATGCTCTATAACTTCTGCGATCGCACCTAATCTGGAAGCAATCACGGGTGTTCCTGTGGCAAACGCTTCAATGATTACTCTACCAAAGGTTTCATACCATTTTGAAGGGAAGACTAAAATCTTAGCCTTGCCCATTAGTGTATAAACGTCTGACAATGGCTTAGGCCCTAACCACTCTATCCAGGGAAATCGTTGAGACGCTTCAATAACTTGAGATTCTAAAGGCCCCTCCCCAACAATCTTAAGTGGAACTCGATTACCTAGATGTTGCCAGGCTGCAATTAACGTATCAACTCCCTTCTCGGTTGAAAGACGACCAACAAACAAAACAAATTCTTCTTTCTTTTCGTTCTTGCCTGGGTCAGGATAAACAAAATTGGGCTTGACAACAATTTTATTTTCTGGAATACCACCCTCGATAAATTTTTGTCGAGAAAATTGAGATAGGGCAACATAAACATCTACCATTTCAGCCCATGTGTCCAAAGCACGATGCACAGTTAGCATAGTCGCAACAACCCCCGTTGCCAAACGGTCATTTCGATAACAGGAATGAACTACACCCGGCCAAGGTATAGTTTTTCCCATGCAATCTTCGCAAATTTGACCATTTCTAAAAAAAAGTGCGTTGGGACAAAGAAGACGATAATTTCGTAGAGTTTGAATTACAGGTACGTTTTTGGCTCTGGCTGCGTAATAAGCAGAGGGTGAAATCATTGGAAAGAAGTTTTGAACATGAACAACATCATAAATGCTCTCAGTTAATTTCTGTGTTATGGCTTGATATGCTTCCACTGACCAGATCGTTCTAAAAGCTGCATCAATGGGGCTTAAACGGTCTATATGATAATTGGTTTCCTCGTAACGCTCAACATGATGCCCCATTCTTTGCAGCAGGTGTTCTTCTACGTCACGAGATTCATCTTCTCCCCCACGAATTTTATAGCTGCTATGAACGCTTAAAATTTGCATTTAAAGTATACTAAATAATTTTAGCTTAAATGTTTTTAACTTAATATTTGGAAGCGTATCTGTTTTCGTAGAACTAAAAAATTAATAAATCCTAATGATAGGAATATTATATAATTCGTGAACGCAAGAATTTATGCGAAAGAGTTCCCCAACGGAGACTTGGCAATATCCCACCAGAATCGCTACATGGCAATCCAAGTTGATTCGTGCAGGTAATACGGGCATCTTACTCCTGCTGCTGGGGGCTTTACGCTTCACGCAAGATTGCTGCATCTAATTCTCCATGCTATATAACTAAGGCTTTTTTGTGTATATACTCTATAGAAAAACCACAGCATTTTGATTATTTCTTTAAAATCTAAGATGGTCGACTAAGTGCCGCTACATATAACTGCTCTAAGACTTTAGTTTGCTGATGTAAATCAAAGTTAAGCCTCACGCTGTCTCTTCCCTGCAGACTGAAACGCTGCCAGGTATCTGCATTTTCCAGGAGTTGTGTAATGTAGTAGGATAATTCTTGCCAGTCTTTCTCAGCTGCAAGAAATCCTGTTTTCCCATGAATGACTGCTTCCGGAATTCCTGCATGGATAGATGCAATGACAGGTAATCCTGCTGCCTGTGCTTCAAGCAAGACTGTTGGTAAACCCTCAGAATCACCATTAGCGGCAGTAATGCTTGGAACAACAATTACTTTCGAGCGCTGCATCCATTGTCTACAAATATCAGAAGACTGAATTCCAAAAAAACTGTAATTACGCAGTTGCTGATCTGCCAAGGCTTCTAGCTCTGATCTTAGCGGGCCATCACCGAGGATCACTAACTTAACCTCAGGCCGCTTCCCTTGAATGTAAGCCATTGCTTTGATTAAGTACTCACACCCTTTTTTTTCGACAAGACGACCTACAAACAACACAGTGGATTCTCGCGAGGTGCCTGGATCGGGCTGAAAAAACTGGGTATCCACTCCGTAATGGTGGGTTACTACTCGATTGGAGGGAAATCCCTGATTTAGCAACTTCTGCCTGACAAACTCAGAGACCGCAATAAACAGTCGAGTTTCTCGTTTTAAAGCTAATTGCCGACGAAAATAGGTTTGATGCGTTAGAGAAGTTTTCCCTGGATCTGCCTTGTTTAATGTGGAATCTAACCCATAGAATGTGGTAATCAAAGGTAATTTCAGTCGCCTTGCGATAGGTAATGCAAGGGTACCATTCACACCAAAGTGGGCATGAATTAGTGCAGGCTGCAACTGTTGAATTTTCTTATAAAGTGCTGGAGCATAGCCTGTAAGTTTAAACGTTGCTTCTGTTACTATATCCCAAAGTTTTCCCTGGTTAACAATGTAAGTGCGATCACTAGGTAATGAAAGTCCAGCAACAAAACGAGAACCGACATAAAAGCAATTGAACTGCTGAAGTGATTCTCCCTGGGCACGAATAAATGTTTCAGAGGGCGGTGTCAGTAGACCTGTAAAAAAGATTACACGCTGAGTCATAGTAAGTTAAGTAGTGTGTTTCTGGTAAACTTGGCTGAATAGTGCTGCTTTTGCTTGCCAGAGGTAAAGTTCCTTCACCCGCTGTCGCCCTGCCTGCCCCATCTGAAACCGTAATATTGGGTCAGTTGCCAAACGGGTCATCGCTTTAGCCATTTCAGCAGTCGCCTGTCTTGGATTGTGAGCGGACGCTTTAAAACCTGTCGCAGAGGTCACCTGGGTGGCAGGTCCTCCTAAATCTAGACAGATCACCGGGCAGCAGGCTGCCATTGCTTCCAGGCAGACGAAGCCACCTGATTCGTGCAAACTAGGGTGAATCAGCGCCAAACACCCACCCAACTGGTTAAAAAGCTCAGCGCGAGGCATTTCCTTGAAAAATTGGACTTGCGGAGAAATTCCCAGGTCGTTTGCAAGGGTATGAAGTACTGTTTCCTCAGTACCTTTACCCACGATCCAATACTCTGCACCAGTTGGCAGGGATGCCTGTGCAAATGCGCGAAGCCCGAGATGAAACCCTTTCCAGTGCAGTAATCGACCAATACTTATGAACCGAAGGATCTCCTGGTCAAATGGCGATCGCGGCACTACCTCGTCCATTTCCTCAAGTGACACCCCTACTTGAGAGAGCACTTTCAAATTCTTGCAACCAAGAACCTTTAAACGAAAGGCAGTATCTTCAGTTGTAGCATAGGCAGCACAACTACGTCTGGCAGTGATGCCTACAAAGGGATCCCGTTCGCCTAGAAAACGAACCCCATTTCTCAGAGCTTCATAGAGGTTGCCCCGCAGATGAAAATCTTGCCGGAATGCTCTTGGAACCAATTCTCCTCCCCCGACTGGCCCCCAAATAAAGGGAATAGGTAAGAGTGCCAGAAAACTTGGCGATGAGTACTTAACGTAGGTAACATGATGAACAATATTCAGCCCGACTTTATGGTGCAAATAGCGCGCAATAAAGTAGGCCTTAATTTGCCAGAGGTAGTAGTGAAAATGAACACTCTGTAAGCCTCGCTTCCACCAATAAGCTCCAGGTAAGTCAAAGTCAATAACGTTAAATCCTTCAATGGGATTTTTTGCACACTCCGCGTCGATCATGGAGCGATTGTCTGATCTAGTCAAAACCCATACATCATGAAGATTTGCTAACTCTCTGGCAACATTCCATCCAACACCAGGTTCCGATCCCATTCCAGGTCGGCAAGCATATGCTGAGATCAAAACTTTGAGCCGCGTCATCTGTGATCGCTCCCTTCTCAGGTAAATATAGCGGTATTGAGCGATCGTTGATCCGTGGGGCAGGTGATCAATTTGAGGCTCAATTGATTCCAACTCATCGTTAAGAAGTATTTACTCACCTCAATGTCTACTTTTGAAATTGAGGTATTTTCAGAAGAAATTTGTAAGGCAATAGCGATCGCCGCTTGCTCTATCTCTGAAAGAAGGAAAGCTCGTTGTTTACCAGACCAAAGCACGATATCTAAGCACAAACAGGAATCTGTTTGATGAATTTCCCACTTGGGAGTCATCTGGCCAAACTGGGCATAGGGAATTAGAATTTGAAAATTCAGGTCACCAACGCAAAGATGAACTGGCAAGTTTGGGGCTATCACCGGCGAAGGCATCCTCTTGAATTCAGTTACCGCCAGAGAACCACCAAATTCAAAACGCAACCGTAAATCTTTAGTCACGATTTTTGAATTATATTTGCCTGAAATGTAAGGATTAATCGGATTGATATCGGTCGCAAAGGCAACACCCGCCAGCACACTCCCTTCGGCTTGAAGGCTAGAAAACTGGGCAGCGGCACAATCAATCCCATCTTGTAAACAACGCAGCCATAAATAGCTTGGCTTGTTTGATCTTCCCCAGTAGGCAAGAAGTGATCGCCGCTGATGCCAAAGATCACTGTAGTTAACAGTGCCCAGACAAAAAGTAGGAGCTAGATAGGTTGTCAAAACTTGCCGGGGCTCGTTCTTAGCAAGCGTTCTGATATTAGTACGCGACTCAGTGACAGGCAAGAAAAACGGCTCTAAATCTGGTGGACAGGGTAACAGTAACCAATGCTCATCAATTGAAGAGTCAGTTTCAGAAATTCCAAACTCGATGAGCTCTGAAGTTGATCGCTCAATTAAGGCAAGCACTGTTGACTCCAAAATAGTGCTGTAGCTTCTACTGTGAGGACCTGCCCACTGCTTAGTAAATGGATGAAAATGTGTAGCAATTTCATCCCATGCTAATCGGTAAATATTATCAATGAGCTTTTGTGCTTCACTGTTTTCAATGTGTAGTCGTAAGCGCCCTAACATTTCCAACGCAATAATAGTATAAGTTGGGCTGTTATACTCGCTAAAACTACTCTGTTCAAACGTGTAGTCATGAAAACTACGGAGGCGAGTCATCGCATAGTCGGACAAATCGGGTATTTTATATATTTGGGCTGTGGCCAATGTCACATAAATACCCATAATGGCAATATTCGTATACTCAAGAGGAACATTGCGCTGCTGGATAGCACGGGCTGCATGCAAAATAGCTCTATCAATCTCGGCTACTATTTTAGGAGGCAAGCTATCCCGATGATAAAGAACAACTTGCAACATCCGCGTAGCTAAGAAATCACACCAGTTTTTGTCAGGTCGTAGTATTCCAAAAGGTTTTTCCTCCAGATACTTAGGCCAAACTCCATAGGTTTTACTGTTTGGCTGCTGGTCTTGAAGGTTTAAAATCTGTTGCAATATCTTTATCGCTCGCTGATGCAGGATTTGATCACCTGTATCTAACAAAGCTGCTGCATAAGCGAGCGACTCTCGAGTTGGATGCACTGGAAATCCCTGGAAAATTTTAAGCACCCCAAATGCCCGAAAAGGAGCTTTTAACATTTTTGCCATTGGATCATACTGATGATGCAGCGGCTCCAATGCTCTATAAAGCCTCTCCAGTCTAACCTCTGGCAAAGAATTATGGGAAGTGTTGCTCATAAGTGACTATTCCTTCTCTATCACCTTATCAGCAGAAAAATCTAAAAATCTTACGGTATATAGTTTTTTATCGGGTATCGCTTTTGGGGCTATAAAAAAGAATAATTTACACTCATAAACCTTTAAGAATTGGCTCCCGTGGAGGTAAAAGAGGAGCTCTTTATCACCAACAGGAATCAGTGCTGCGTGATGATTGTCATCCAAGAAACCTTCTTGTAAAGGATATAGATGATGAATGAACATCCGGTTGATTGCCTCACTCTTGAG
>JBGTNM010000304.1:0-2910 GCA_041743025.1 Microcystaceae cyanobacterium | reverse complement strand
AAATAAACTACTATTTTCGCTGACTATACAACTAAATACAATACTCATATTGAACTATAATTATAAAATATTGGATAAGTGCCTCAAGTCTTTTCTTTCAGGCAATTTATCGATATTGCTTTCAGGCAATTTATCGATATTTATTTAACATCGGGATGACAGGATTTGAACCTGCGACATCCTGCTCCCAAAGCAGGCGCGCTACGGGCTAACGCCCTATAACTGCTATATAGACATAGTAGTAGGTTTTCCTTCATACTATCAAATTCAATGGGTGAATTGGGTCAAAATTGGGTCAACTAAAATGAATGATTTGACCCCTAGAACCAACAAAGCTAACTTTATTGGAAAAGTAAGCATAGACCAAAATAGTAATAAATTCAGACTTAGGTTCACTTATCCCAAGGGCAAAAGAAACCAGTTGAGGATGAATGGAAGCTGGGATGAAGCAGCCAGGATAGCTAGGATCATTGATCGAGATATTCAATTGAATGATGTTGACCTTTCTTACGTCAGGTATTCCCCTAAACATTCTGTCATATATCAAACTTCAATCACTAAAGAAGCAAAGCAGAAGAAACTAAACCTAATAGATATTTGGGAACGCTACAAAGAACTGAATAAGTCAAGAATAGCAAAAACATCTCAACAGTATTTATGGAAGGATGCAGATAGATATTTGTCTAAGGTAGTAGACACATCTTTATTAGAATTAGATAAGGCTCATGAGTTACTTTCATATCTGCTAGAAGTTTATGCGGTATCTACAGTAGCCACTATGTTTAGGTCTGCTATCAATCCAGCTATTAATGCTGCTTTCCACGCTGGACTAATAGATAAAAACCCATTTCAGAAATTAAAGATACCCAAACCACAGAAAAAACCACCTGAAATATTCGCTCCCTTTGAAGTTCAAGAAATTATTCAGGCATTCTATAGTGATGAATTCAACTCTAAGTACAGCAGATATAAGCACTCTAATTATGCACATTTTGTAGATATCTTGGCTCAAACATTTGCTAGACCAGAGGAAATTATTCCTTTAACCTATGACGATATTTTGTATCGAAATGATAGTACTTACATCCGAATCAATAAGAGATATTCTAAAGGACATTTATTGAACTCTACTAAAACGAATGAAATTAGGCTGTTCAAATGCAATCAAAAGCTAACCCAGCTAATAGAGTCAATTCATAGAGTAGAAAATGAAAATAATCTACTGTTGCCTTCTAGATCCAATGGTGGCTATATCAATTACCAAAGATTCAGAGAATCTAATTGGAGAGCAGTTGTAGAAGCTTTAGTTAAAAGTAATCGGGTAGAAAAATACTTATCACCATATCACCTAAGACATACAGGAATTTCATTATTAGTCAGAGAAGGTTATGACCTTAAATCTATTTCGGTAAGAAGTGGACATGATGTTCAAACGCTAATCAAACATTATCTTGCCTCTAAGGATGATATTGATTTACCATCACTATACTAATTAATTGCCTCCATTCAATAGGGAGATAAAAGGGTTTTCAACTGTAGTAAGTTTAAATTAAATGAGCTAAGTATGATTGTTGCAATTACTCTTAGCTTTTTTATTTTTATAGTTATGTCAGTCAAATATTTTAAAAAAAGTTAGTATAATTCATAGTTACCTAGTAAGTTTAATAATTTCAACTCCCTAATACTAAAGCCTATATCTATAAAAAAAAGCATTAATTGAAAGGCTTCTTTTAAACTATTAGGTTTTTAATTAAATAATATACAGCCGTCTAATTATTCCTAATCACATGTCGATCATACTCTCATCATTACATTACCGTTTAGAATGAAATAGCCCTGTATTTCATCCAAATCTGTTGAAATAATAAAAGTCTTTCGTTCTTTAGAAGAAGGGGTAGAAATATGTAAGCGAAGATTTGGATTGAAGTATCGTTTTCGGTATAAAATAATCTCACACTACTAAAAGCGATCGCTTTTAGAGTAAATCAGGCTTCAATTTAGCAACGCCATTTTTCCTTGAATTTACTTGCTACTAAATTATATTTCATTTACATAACCCGATATCTTAGTAACAAAAAGACATTGAAAATCACATTTTATTTGGCAACTATTTTCAATAAATATTAACTTTTTAATTAAACCAGAATCATCGACCAAAAGCCTCCCTTTTGTCCAATTTTCTCTGCTACAAATTTCAATATTGGTTACTCCCCAAGCTGAAATTGTTATTTGAGTAGTATTAGAATCTATTGTCCATCTTTTCGGTAATTGGTCTGGAACAAATGGAACATCAAATCTTAATTTTAATGCTCTACCTTCATCAAAAATTTTGACTAACTGTATCTCGACAATATTTAAATTATCATTCTCACTAAATAATGATGAGATAGCTTGTTTATTATCTATGTGTAAAAACCAATTCATTATATATTTGCAAAAAATGGGAATGTCACAAATTATCACCTAATCTAAATGTTTTTAATATATGAAATATTATTGTGATAATTATAGCTAAAAGTATATCAAAAAACAGTAGCAAAATCTCAAGTCAAAAGGCGATCTCTCTTATTAAAGCCAAAGCTTAAATTGTTAATTAAATTGTTGATAAAAAAGTTTCTATAAAAGTAAATAATTTAATTGCTCGATCGACATAAACGCCTTCATAAAAATCTAATTTTAAACTAATTTTATTTATTTCAAAGTCCTGGGGAGTATCTGGAAAACATTATAAAATATGTTTTGCGATCGCCCTAAACGAAAAATATTTTTGTTCAAATACTATTCATTTTCAATTAACAGTTAAATCTTGTGGAATACATTTTTGATAAGGACTCAGATAGAGGTTGAAGAAAAAAAGCAATTTAGGTAATGTGGAAGTCAGGGTGAGCGAAAAAAAAAAGAATCGAGATG
>JBGTNM010000303.1:0-26014 GCA_041743025.1 Microcystaceae cyanobacterium | reverse complement strand
TCCTTGGGATCTAGCATTGATTTGAGCGTTATTGAGGGTGAGCGATCGCGTTTGTAAATCGATGTCACCGCCTTGTCCAATACCTGTTTGAGTGACGGCAGTAGAAATGGTACTGTTGTTTAAAGTGACATTATCAGCATTCTCGACGGATATTGTACCTGCATCGCCTGTTCCTGCCGTAGAAGCGGTAATCGTGGCGTTGTTGAGAGTCAGGTTATCGGTTTTGATGTCGATGTTACTGGAGGTGTCAGCTTGTCCATTTTCTCGGATTTCAGTAGAAATAGTGCTGTTCGTTAAACTGACTGTATCAGCGTTGTTTCCTTGATGGCTAATGAGGATACTACCTGCATTGCCTCCTCCGTTAGTAAAAGCGTTAATATTAGCTTGCTGGAGGGTAATTTGATTGCCATTGAGGTTAATGTTACCTGCATTGCCCTCGGCGGTAGTGGAGGCTGAGATATTTACGCCATCAGCTAGGGTGAGATTTTGGCTGCTGAGGTTGATGTTACCAGCGTTGCCACTGCCGCTTGTTTCGACAGTAATGCTGCCTTGTCCCCGAATATCGAGAGTTTGGGGGGCATTAATATCAATACTACCACCTTGTCCACTGGCTGAGGTTCTCGCAGAAATAAAGCCGTTGTCGGTAAATAGAATATTGAGATTTGGGGTATTGTTGGATTGAATCGTTAAGTTGCCAGCAGGTGCAGTGCTTTGGGTTTCGGCGAAGATGCCGAGTCTGCCAGAAAGGTTAATTTGATTAGCATTGATGTCAATGCTACCACCTTGACCAGTAGCTGTAGTATTAGCGCTGAGTCGGGCATCTTGTCCAATAGTGAGGGTATCGGTGGTGATGTCTATGTCGCCTGCTTTGCCTGCGCCACTGGTTTCGACGGTAAGTTGACTGTTAGTCCCTAAAGTAACGGATTGAGACGCATTAACAGTAATGTTGCCTGCCTTGCTACTGTTCCTGGTGAAGGCTTCTAAGGTTGAGTCTCCGTTAAGTGTTAGATTATCACCGTTAAAGGTGATGTTGCCTGCATCGATACCGCCTTGAGTGCTGGCGGTGATGCGAGAATTGTTAGTAAGGGTAAGACTGTTGGCGTTGAGAGTGATGTTACTGGGAATTGAGGGACGGTTGGGGTTGGGTTTAGCAGTGCCTAGAACTTGAGTAGTGATGGTGCTGTTATCTAAGAAAATTGAATCAGCATTTTGCACGATAATATTGCCTGCATTGCCTGTTCCTGCTATTTCTGCACTAATTAAAGCATTTTGAAGGGAAAGTAAATCGGTGGTGATTTGAATATCACCGCCGTTGCCTACTGCACCTTCGGGAACTGAGGTAGTAATCATTCCACCATTGAGGAAAATATTTTTTGCCGTCAGTGTGACGTTACCTGCTTCTCCCACAACGAAACTTTGGGTAGTGATTTTAGCGCCCTCAAGAAAGATATTTCCCCCAGCTTTGAGAGTAATATTGCCGCCATTTGCTGCACTAGACGAGGTGATAATCGAGCTATTGGCAGGCAAATTAATATTATTCTGAGCTAGTAGCGTCACGTTGCCAGCATCAGGGAGAAAACCAAGCAAGGGTGTTGTCGAAACATTAATCGTGCCACCAAGCGTAATTCCGCCACGAGAATCGATGGTGACAGCACCACCTCCATCGCTAATATTTAAGGTAAAGCCCAGAGAATTAATTGTAATTTCCCCTGATAGAGCAAGATTGGGGTGGTACTGGTTGCTTAAAAATATTTTCCCTGTCTTCCCTGGCATAATAGGGCCTACTACAACGCTACCACCAATGTTAATATCGGCACTTGTTACAACGGGAGAGATAACTTGTGCTAAGATTTGGTCTGGTGGGATTGGGAAAAAGCCGTTAGAAAATAAACCGAAGCCTTGGACTGATGAGGCACTTCCAATAACCTCCGGTCTAACGCCTGCACGAATATCAAGTGTTAGTTGTGTTTTTCCATTGATGGAAATCGTCGTTCCATCTGACAAAGGCACTTCTCGAACAAGTCCGAAACTGCCATCTAAACCACTTATCGTAACATCCCCAGAAATCTCTACTTTCCCTGCTGCTAGAATATGAAGAGAACCTCCTCTATAAGAGCCGAAACTGACATCTCCTAGTGCATAAATCACCGGGTCGTAAGGGCTATACAACCCTCCCAAATTACTATCTAATGTTTCAATCCGAAAATTGCCTAGACTCCAATAATGAGCATCACCTCCTACCGTATTAGCAGAACGTAGCACTAAATTTCCTCCAGAAAATAAACCACTCTCAGGATGATTTAGGGCAAAAATATCAACTGTTTGATTGCCCTGAACGAGTAAATTTCCTCTCGCGGCTGCAATAAATGGACTCGCTACACTATCACGTATCCGCACCGTATCCAACGCTTTTAAGGTTAAATTCTCTCCTGCATAGAGTTGTCCCTGTAAGTCCAAATTATTTGCCGAAAGTGTCAAATTTTTACCTACGGCTAAATTGCCCCTATTAATGATACTTCCTGAATGAGTCGCTGCTTGATTGAAAAACAATGTTCCGGGACTGACTGAAAGCAAATTGCTTTTGTGCGGTTCTGTGGCACTGAAAAACCCTTTTTCGCCTAATTGAATGCCATCTGCTGTCGCCGCCACAAATGACCCTTTAATATCTAAACTAGCATTGGGGCCAAATAATATCCCGTGAGGGTTGAGCAAAAATAAATTTGCCTGCCCTAATACTCCTAATCTCCCTAAAATATTAGAAGGATTACCCCCAGTAACGCGAGAAAGAATATTGGCGATGCCTGCGGGATTAGCAAAATAAACCCCTCTGCTTTCTCCTACATTAAATTCTAGAAAACTGTGAAAGAGATTGCTTCCTCGCATTGCCCCACCATTAATGCGATCATTGAGTGCATCAATGGGATTAACTAAGGAACCTTCTCCCCCTAGCGTGTTGTCGGGAACTAGCTGAGCAAAAGCATCCTTTTTTACTAAAATATTGGACGCAATTACCATTAAACAGCTTGTAAGTCCAAATTGCCAACCTAAACGAAACCAGTTTCTTGTAAGCATAAAGATATTTTTATTGAGAAAAAAACTTTGTTAATGCTATTTTTTATGAATGGAGTAGAGGTACGGCGATCATAAAGCCTCTAAATTGATGGCAACGCTACCCCTGCCGTGTCCTTAATTTTATGACAATTTCTTTTGTTTGATAAAATTAAGTTTTGTAAAACAATCCTTGTTGTAAAATGGTGGATAAGGTAGTCTTTTGAGCAAAGAATTAGTCTGTCTATTTATAAACAGCTGTAAAAAATTATGGTTAAAGCTTCTTTTCTAAAACAGGCTAGACTAATATCGCCAGCATTTGTCATCGCCTTGATGGCAGGTCTTGAAGTTCCCGCTAGTGCGCTGACTCCCTTTAATTTACCCAGTCACGGTTATCTTCCAGATTCTCTCAACACTGTCCCTAACAGCTTAGGGACTCGTTTTGATCGCAACTTCCCCCTTCCAGGTAGCCCTGGTAGTCCAATATTTGAGTTCTCTGGCGGCAAATCTATAGCACCGACGATGAATCAGGCCAATGCCGTCGGGCAAGGGTGCGGTACAGTATTCACACCGGGATTAGCGAGTGGGCAAATTTGTCAATATTCAGACCTTGACAACGATCCAAATGCTCCCTATCACTTTGAAGTTGAGATTTTAGGCCCAACACCTCAATTTAATCTTATTATTATAACCTCAAATGGATTCGTCGGGGGTACGCTACTACCTATCGCTGCTGGTCAATCTGTCTTTATGGAAGCGCAGTTTCATGAGCTTCCCGAAACTAAAGCTCAGCTTTACACTTGGTTTGTCAGCACGCTTCAAACGGGCGTTGCGCTAACTTGGTCGATTGTCGAGAACCCGTTTGATCCTAATTCTAATCCTCCTCCTATATTTTCCTCCTCTGCGCTATTTGGCTTTCCTGTTTCCTTGGGTGAAGGAATACAAGGCGGTGCTATCGGTAGCAATCCCTGGGCAGCCACTTTTGACGAAACAGCAGACAACCTCTGTTTTGGAACATTTGAAAGTTCTGTTCTGACGGATTCAGATCTTCGCCAATGCGCCAATTTTTCACCGCCTGCAACACCAGAACCTGCTTCTCTATTGGGAGTTTTAGCCCTTAGTCTTCTCGGTACAGGTTCAGCATTACTACGTCGCAAAAATGGCAGAAACTAATTAATGTCCTGTCAATTAACCCAACTCTCACGCCGTCGCTGGCAAATGCTGCTCTTTACAGGCAGTTTACTCCTCTGCCTGTGGTTGGGAGAAGCTTTGCCTTTTGCCGCACTCGTCGCTCAACCCCCTCCTGCTAGCCAACTGGTACAGCAAGGAGTCAACCAATACCAACAAGGAGATTATCGCAGCGCGATCGCATCCTGGCAACAAGCCTTAACTGCCTACCAGCAATCCCCCCCTCAACAAGTGATTGTTCTAGAAAATCTGGCGAGAGCTTATCAAAAGCTAGGCGATTATACTCAGTCACTCACCTACTGGCAGCAAGTCACTCCGCTCTACCAACAATTGGGAGAATTAGATTTACTGGGACGAAGTTTGAGTGAACAAGCTCAAATCCACCTGCAACAAGGACAATCTAGAGCCGCGATCGCTCTCTTATGTGGAGAAGCTATCCTAGAAGATAAGATAGCCTGTCAGCCTACCAGTGCCATCAGCATCGCTCGCCAACAGCAAGACACCCAAGGAGAAACCGCCGCGCTGGGAAGTTTAGCAGAAGCTTACCGCCTGAGTGGAAATTATGCCAGTGCCATTGACACCCTCAAGCAAGCGCAAGCGATGGGAGAAATTTCGTATCAAGGTTCTCTCCTTAACAGCTTAGGTAATACTTATTTAAATCAAGCTCAACTTTGGACACGTCGGGTAAAATCGGCTTCTATTCGAGGCGCAACGAATAAAGCAAAAGAATTTCAAACCACTGCTACTGAAAATTTCCAGCAAGCGCAACAATCCTATCAAAAAAGTTTAGACTTCTTCCAGGCTAAAAAGGACACTTCAGGACAACTGCAAGCCTCACTCAATTTAATTCAATTAGAACAGCAAAAACCAGAAGCAAAATTAGACAATAATCTTATCGAACAAGCTTTATCCCTTTTAGATAGCCTACCAAATTCTTCGCAAAAAGTCTATGCTGCGATCGCGTTAGCCAACCTACCCGCTTCTTCTTTAACGCAGTGTTTATCCTCAAAAAGCTTAGCTGATGTAGAAAGTGAAAAACTCCTTACTCAAGCCGTTACCATTGCTCAAACTCTACAAAATTCCCGCGTTGAATCCTTTGCTTTAGGGGCATTAGGTCACTTTTATGAATGCAATCAGGATTATTTACAAGCTCTAAAATTAACGCAAAAAGCCCTTTGGTCAGCCGATCAAAATCTCATAGCTAATGATAGCTTGTATCTCTGGGAATGGCAAATGGGACGCATTTATCAAGCACAAGATAATAAGGCTGAAGCAGTAGCAGCTTATGATCGCGCTTATTCTACCTTAGAAAAAATTCGCAGTAATATCTTATTAGCCAATCGGGATCTACAATTAGATTTTCGAGATGTGATTGAACCACTTTATCGTCAATTAGCTCAACTAAAACTCGATTTAGCCTCTATTGCTTCATCTAATACCAAAGTAGAGAATAGTCAAGAAGTTGTCAACGCTACGGAAGCTATTCAGATTTTTGATTCGCTCAAATTAGCAGAATTGCAAAATTATCTGGGGAAAGATTGCCCTATTTTTGCAGTCGATAACCAGGTAGATGATGTCACTTTCCCCTCTCAATTGCAACAGATGGGAGCAGAGACGGCTGTACTAATTTCTATGATTATGGAAGACCGCACAGCGATTATACTTGTGTTACCCAACGGACAACAAAAATTGCATTGGATAGCAATAAACAAAGATGAATTAACACAAGAAATCCAAAGCTTTTGGCGAACAGTCCAAGAATTTTACGATCCATCAGAAGCTTTTTTAAACCCCGCTCAGAACTTATTTGATTATTTAATACGACCATTTTTGAGTGACTTAGAATTAGCCCATGTCAAAACGTTAGTGTTTGTTCAAGATGGCATTCTACGAAATATTCCAATGTCAGCACTGCATGATGGGCAGCAATTTTTAATTGAAAATTATGCAGTTTCAATTGTTCCCAGCATCTCCTTTATTGCTTCGCAAAAATCATCTTCACGAAATTTACAGGCCTTGGCGTTAGGCTTAACAGAACAAGCCACTATTGATGGTGAAACTTATCCGGCTCTTAATAATGTTAGCAAAGAAATTGATGCTGTCAAAACCTTACTGCCTGCCAGTAAGCCACTTTTAAATAATCAATTTACTCGCGTCGGTTTACAACAAGAACTTAACCAAAATGCTTATTCCATTCTGCACATCGCCACTCATGCTCAATTTGGAACAATTCCCGAAGATACCTTTTTAGTAACGGGTAACAATCAAAAAATTACAATAACGAATTTAGAAAATGATATTCGCCGCTTTAATCGCAGCGATCGCCCAGTAGAATTATTGACTTTAACTGCCTGTCAAACAGCGATTGGAGACGATCGCACGACTTTGGGTTTAGCTGGAATCACGCTCCAAGCTGGTGTGAGAAGTGCTTTAGCATCGCTATGGTTTATTTCTGACGTTTATACTGAAGAATTGATTTCGCTTTTTTATAGTTCTTGGAAAACCGGAATAACCAAAGCTCAAGCCTTACAAGAAACGCAAAAAATAGCCATTGAAAAAAACTACCATCCTGCTCGCTGGGCCCCCTTTATTTTGATTGGAAATTGGCAGTAGTTTCAGTTACAGGTGGGAGCATCTTGCTCCCTACAATTTTTGTAAGTTTATATTTAGTTTCTTGACGATTCATCAGGTTTCGTTAAGATATGTTGCGCTGCACTCAGGGTAACGCCCAATTTCTGAGAAATCCAAACCTCAAAGTTACGAATGGGATAAGAACGAGTAGCCTCGGCAGGATTGACCATCGGTTCAACCAAAATCGTAAACATCCCCAAGCGGTTGCCTGCCAGGACATCGGTGAATAAGCGATCACCCACCATCGCTACCTGAGAAACAGGCAAGTTCATCGCTCCTATCGCCTGTCTGAGCTTACGGCGAGAAGGTTTAATGGCTCCCAACAGGTAAGGAAGATCTAGCCCTTTGGCAATTCTGCCAATACGGCTCTCACTGACATTATTGCTGACAAGCCAGATGGGAGCAACTGAGCGAATCGCCTGCACCCACAGTTTGAGATCGTCAGAAACTTGAATCTCTCGCAAAGGAACAAGCGTTTCGTCTACATCCAAGACTAACCCTTTAATGTCATGACGGGCTAACAGTTCTGGGGTTAAGCTGAGAATCGTATCGCCTAAAATTAAATCTGGCTGTAAGAGTTTAGTCTTGGACATAGCTGAAGTTAAGTCAAAGGAGCTATTTTTTATCTTATTTGGTTGCTTGAATCACTTGCAAACTGCCTCCTGCGTAAAGGCGTTGTTGACAGTCGTGAAATCCCAATTTGTCTAATGAGCTTACTAAGTCTGTTTCTAGCAGTTGCCAAGCGGTTTCGGTTTCAAACAGGGCTAAAAAAATGGACAGAGGCGGCCAAAATAAGCGATTTGTCGGTTTATGAAAGTCAATCAAGGCAAAAATCCCGCCTGTTTTTAGAACCCGATATACCTCTGTTAAGATTTGTTGGAGTTGTTGGGGTTCCATTTCATGCAAGGCAACGCTGACGTGAACTAGGTCAAATTGTCCCTTGCCAAAAGGCAACTCAGAGGCTAACCCTTCAACGTACTCAGCTTGAGGAAATGCTCTAGCTGCCCGTTGGAGAGCGACTGGCGAAGCATCAAGTCCGATAACGTAGGGCGATCGCAAGAGCAAAAAGCGAGTCGTTTGACCGCCGCCACAACAGAGGTCTAGAATGGTTGCATTGGCACTAAGAGACAATCCTTCTAGGGCAAGATGACGAAAGCGCTTTTGGCCGCCGACACTTAAAGCGGCTAGGTTAGAAATCGTATCGTACAGCCAGGGATATTGATAACTCCAAGTTCTTAGAATAGTTGCCAAGAAACACCTCCCCCTTAAAATGTGTGTATTCTGTTACTTGTTTTAACAAGAAGTCGATATATTGTTAAACTTGGTAAAGAATCTGAAAATGTTAGTCATCGGTCGTTAAAACTATGGGTCGCGTTGGGGTCTTATTACTTAATTTAGGGGGGCCGGAACGAATAGAGGACGTTCGTCCCTTTTTGTTTAATCTGTTTGCCGATCCGGAGATCATTCGCCTGCCGATTAAAGTGCTGCAAAAACCGCTAGCTTGGCTAATTTCTACGCTTAGAGCCGGAAAATCCCAAGAAAATTACCGACAAATTGGCGGTGGGTCTCCGTTAAGAAAAATTACAGAAGCTCAGGGAGAGGCGCTAGAACAGCGTTTAACTGCCATCGGCCAGCCTGCGGGTATCTACATCGGCATGCGCTACTGGCATCCCTTTACTGAGGAAGCCATGGCCCGCATCAAGCGCGATCGCGTCGAGCAATTAGTCATTCTTCCGCTCTATCCTCAATTTTCCATCAGTACCAGTGGTTCGAGCTTCCGTATCCTCGAAGAAATGTGGCAAGCTGACCCCTCTCTGCGGCAGGTAGAATACACCCTCATTCCGTCTTGGTACGACCATCCTGGCTATTTGCAAGCGATGACCGACTTAATTGCCCAAGAGTTAGACCGATTTGACAACCCTGATGGCGTTCACCTCTTTTTCAGCGCTCACGGCGTTCCCCAAAGCTACGTAGACGAAGCAGGCGACCCCTATCAAGCCGAAATTGAAGCCTGTACCCGTTTGATGGTGAAAACCCTCAACCGTCCCAATGACTTTACGCTTGCCTATCAAAGCCGCGTCGGCCCAGTTGAGTGGCTTAAACCCTATACCGAAGACGCACTACAAGAATTAGGGGACAAAGGCATTAAAGATTTACTGGTCGTCCCGATTAGCTTTGTCTCGGAACACATTGAAACCCTCCAAGAAATTGACATCGAATATCGAGAAGTCGCCGAAGAAGCTGGAATTGAAAACTTCCAGCGCGTTCCGGCTCTCAATACCCATCCGGGTTTCATTGACTCGCTGGCTCAGATGGTCGTTAAATCTCTGCAAGAAAAACCCTGCACCTTCGACCAAGTAATCCACCCCAAAGAAAACATGAAGATGTATCCCCAAGAACGTTGGGAATGGGGAATGACCACTGCCGCCGAAGTATGGAACGGTCGTTTAGCGATGGTGGGATTTATTGCCTTGGTGTTGGAGTTGGTTAGCGGTCATGGGCCACTACATTTTGTCGGTTTATTATAGCAAGGAAACAAACCAACGAGAGTAAATAGAATTGCTGTTATTTTTCTCTAAATTCTACTCAATAGGGAAACCGGGAATTAGTTGATCGATTTCACTCATCAGTTGCCTGGTTTCTTTAAGAGCAACTACGACTTTTTGATAGTGCAATACATCATCAAAGGATAATGTTCGTTTAGCTTTTTTGCGATCTTTCAGCCACTTGTCTAACACTTGATAACCGCCAATTTTAAACTCCCATACTTCGGGAGCAATGCCTTCAAAATAGCGATTTTTGTTGATATAAACTCTTTGTTCTGTGGGTTTATAGGTGACTTCGGTAACGGCATTATCGCCATCACCACCAACTTTTGTAATGAGTTTGTTGAGTTGCTTCGTTTTCATCAGGTGCAGATCGACTAATGCTTGACCTTTTGCACCCAGGTCTTTGAATAGCTGATCGTGGCTGGTTAACGGCACGCGGGGAAAGTCGATTTTGAGAAACTCGGCGTAGCGTTGACGATAGGTAGGGCTATGAAAGATGGCGTAGATGTAGTAAAAGATGGCTTCTGGGGTGGGAATGTAGCCAAGTTTTTCTCGAATAGCATTGAGAAAGTCTTGAGATAGATTGACAGGAGATTCTTCGAGTAAACTACCTTGTTGATTTTCCAAGTTAGGCTGAAGATAAAGAGGAAAAATATTGGCATTATCGGCTGATGAAATAATGCTTTTGTCGGCTACTATATTAGTCACAAAAAACTGGGTGTTAATATTCTCTCTAGTACGTCTGATTGTTATTAGTCCAAGATTTGACAACTGAAATTGTTGGTTTAGATCGCCTCTAGCTCTTTCTAATACATAAGAGCAATATAAGATGGCACGTTGATCAAACGGTCGATATAGAGATATCTTCCAATCCTTATCAACAATTCTGTTGAGCCATCTTTTCGTCTTAGATAAAGCCTTGTCGGTATGAATGACTTTACTTTGTTCAAGCGCAAAACTTATTTTTTGCTTTAACTCAGCAACAGAAAAGTCATACAAAAACTCATCATCTCCACTGGTAACTCCCATTGACTGAAAACCAAAAATATTTGAAAGTTGCCATGCCTCTTCGTATTCTGATTGAAAGTTCCTATTTTGAGGAATAAACAGGTAAAACGGAGCTTTAGGATCTAGCTCTGTCCATTCAACAGTAGTTACATCATGCTCTTGAAGATAACGGTATTTATCTTCCCGTGACCCCCACAGATGAGCGTGATAAATTCGAGCCATTAGACAACCTCAAAAAGATAACGGAGCAATCCTGATTGGCGAATAATGGATTGCAATGTTCCAATCTTTAGTTCTGCATAATTAGGCACAGGCACCGTGATGGTTGTTTCTTCAGTTTTAAGTTGCATCATAATATGGCTACCACGTTGTCGCACTTCCACAAAGCCATGTGCCGCCAGACTTTGACAAACTTCTCGACCTGATAAAACTCGCAGCTTACTCAATCGCCACCTCCAATCGGGTCACAAAGACTTCTGTATGTAAGCGATTCTGTATTTCTGAAGGATCTGCCACTTCAAAAAATAGTTGCAAAGCTTCAAGCAAATTATTTTTTGCTTCCTCTACAGAATCTCCCTGACTAGCAATATCTAGTTCTGGACACAACGATACATAACCATCGCCTTCACGCTCAATAATTGCCGTAAATTGTTGAACTCGTTTCATGCTGCTCTCTCCTTGGGATATTTCACCATAATAGCCACCGCCACCCCTTGCTGAATATCAAACACATTCTTATCCGGTGAACCATCGGGTGCAACTTCTTTTTTCTTACTGTTGCCGTGCAAATCCATCAGATAAATCTCATCAAAGGTTTTCTCTAAACTCTGACGCATTCCTCGAAAAGTCGGGTTATCTAGATAGCCGTGATTGGTGATAAATGCCAGGATGCCGGAACCTGTGCGATCGATGCGCCACTGCCCAAACCGAATGAATTTCACATAGTCATCTTGTAAGCCTTTAGGATTTCGTTCTCCTAATGGCTGCCCATTTACTTGATAGTAATCTCGAACAAGTCCACTAATCCATTCACCATTATTTGAAGACTCATAAGAATAAGGCGGATTGCCCAACACCACCATTACAGGGGTATCTCGCTTCACCGTTGAGGCTTCATTTGCTTCTTGCGCCACAAATTGACCAAACAAAATCTCTGATTTTTTCAGTGCTTCATCCAGCGTATTCGTGAGGTAAATTCCTAGTCGTTGTTTGCCCTGAAATTGGTAGCCAAGTTCTTGCAGTTCCAACCCTAGTTTGAGGTGAGCGATCGCATAGGGAGCCATCAACAACTCAAAGCCAAACAACCGAGAGAGCAAATTATCTTGCACATAGCTATCCCACTGGTTCGCCATGCCAATTTCTTCCAAATTACGGTAAATCTGCTTCACCACCTCATACAAAAACGTACCCGTTCCCGTTGCCGGGTCAAGAATTTGCACTCTGGGCTTTTGTGTTACTGGATCTTTGGCATTATCGGCTAAACCCAACGGCAAATCAAAGCGATCTTTGAGAATGGCATCTACTGATCGCACAATAAACGACACCACAGGTTCCGGTGTGTAATAAACGCCTCGACTCTTTCGCAAAGCCGCATTATACGCCGCCAAAAACGTCTCGTAAAAATGCACCACTGGATCTTCAGTACGAGTGCGCCGCCCAAAGTTTTCCAGAATGCTGCCCATATCTACCTGAGATAGCAATTGCACCAGGTCATCAATTGCCCAATCGATCTGGCTCACGGCATCCGTTTCCACTATTGTATTAAACAACCGCTTCAAAAATGGGTTCGTTGCCGGAATATAGGTGCCAGCCGTGCGACGAGTAAACCGGTTGTCATCCTCCTTTTTAAGGGGGGTAGGGGGGATCTGAGCATGACCCACTCTTGCCGCAAATAGCCCATAAGAAATCGTCTGAGCATACATATCGGCAAAGTCAGCATCATTCAAATCGGGAAGCAACACCTCACTAAAGCCCTGCTTGAGTTGATGCAACTCGCCTCCGGTTGCTTCCAAGCTCAAAGCCGTTGTCGTTGCCAAGCGAATTGCCTTCGTCAACCTTGCCATCTGTCGCGCCAGATCTTCGGGGCTGCTGATGATCTCGCCTGTATAGTTGAGAAACTGATCCAGCAGGGCGGCGATTTTGTCAGTATCTTTGGCTTGTAGCTTGTTAGCGTTGTGTTCGGCTAAAACCTCTTTCTGTCTGCGCTTGCCATTCACATACCAGCGAAACTCTAGATAATTGGTCAATACCAAATTGGGAAACGCTTCTAGATATCGCTGCAACTGCTCGGTTTTTTCCATCTGATCGAGATCTAGCCCGATATCTTTTGCCTCTACATAGCCGACGAGCAGTTCCCGCCGCTTTACGGTAAAGTCTGGAATTCCTGCCTTGTTACCTTTTTCTTCAATGACGGCATCAATCCCGTTGTCTGAGTCATCCAGCAAATCTTTCAAAGCTGGATAATGGCTGCGCTCACTGCCTTTTTGCAGATTCTTTTGAATCGACTTGAGGTAAGCATCAAAAGAGATAGACGGCATTGAATCAGTATTTTACAAATATTCTCTAAATTTAAACATTAGTCTACTACAAAAAAGGCATCATTCAAATTTTGTTTATCTTGTCAAGTATCGAAAGAAGGGCTTTTTAATTCACAAGAGTTTATCGCTTATTTTGGTTGAACTGTTAATATGAAAAGCAATTAAACTGCTTACGCTTCACGAAGTCAGAGGAAGCTCCGCCTTGAAAAGGCGGAGTCTCTCTGACTGAGTTTAAACTCGCGATCGCGCCTCTTTATTGCCAATGTTTGTCGATTTTTTCATTAAACGCCCCGTTTTTTCCTCTGTTTGCGCCCTCCTTATCTTGCTAGTAGGGACAATTAGCATTTTTACGTTGCCTGTCGCTCGCTTTCCTGATATTAGTCCAACGCAAATTCAAGTCAGCGCGACCTATCCAGGGGCAAGTGCCGAAGTGGTCGAAAATGCCGTTACTAATATTTTGGAGCGGCAAATTAACGGCGTTGAAGGACTCAGATATCTCTCGTCGAGTAGCAGCAATAGCGGGACAAGCAGCATTACTGCTACATTTGACAGTTCACGGGATAAAGACTTAGCAGCAGTAGACGTGCAAAATCAGGTAGCGATTGTTGAATCCCAACTGCCTGCCGAAGTACAGCGAGACGGCATAGAAGTCAGCAAGCAATCGAATAACCTGCTGATGGGGTTTGGGTTATTTAGTGAAGGCAACCGATACGACAACGTTTTCCTGAGTAATTATGCTGATCGCTATCTGGTCGATGCTCTCAAGCGTACTGAAGGCGTAGAAAACGTCCGCATTTTCGGCGAACGCCGCTATGCTATGCGCCTCTGGCTCGACCCCAACCGCTTAGCTAGTCGAGGATTGACCACCCAAGATGTCGCTGCCGCCCTCTCAGAGCAGAATATTCAAGTAGGGGCTGGGAGAATTGGCGGAGAACCCGCCCCGACAGGACAGCAGTATCAACTCGACCTACGGGCTATCAGCCAACTGACCGATCCGGCAGAATTTGAGAATTTAATCCTAAAAACAGATGAAAATGGCGCATTAGTTCGTTTTAGAGACGTGGGACGAGTCGAGCTAGGGGCGCAAGACTATAGCTCATTTTTGCGCTTCCGAGGGGAAGAAGCGGTAGGTTTGGGCATTTACCAGCTTGCAGGCTCGAACGCGCTAGAAGTTGCCCGCAAAGTGAAAGCGGAGATAGCTAGGCTCGCTCCCACTTTACCCGTAGGCATGAAATATCAGCTTGCCTTCGATACGACACAATTTGTTGAGGATTCCCTCTCAGAAGTCGTCAAAACGCTGATAGAGTCGGTTGTTTTAGTGATTTTAGTTATTTTCGTCTTTCTTCAAAACTGGCGCACCACCCTGATTCCAGCGCTGACGATTCCTCTATCTTTGGTGGGAACTTTTGCCTTCGTGCGAGTGTTTGACTTTTCCATCAACAGCTTGACGCTGTTTGGACTGACGTTAGGAACTGGGATGGTGGTCGATGACGCGATCATCGTGGTAGAACAGATTAGCCGCTACATCAAAGACCGAGGCATGGAAGCTCACGAAGCTTCTAGTTTAGCGATGCGGGAGTTGTTTGGGGCAGTTATTGCTACCTCTTTGGTGCTGATGGCTGTTTTCATTCCCGTAGCCTTCTTTCCAGGGACGACAGGGGCCCTTTACCGTCAATTTGCCCTGACGATTGCCTTTGCCACTGGTATTTCGACCTTTCTGGCAATAACCCTTACTCCCTCTTTATGCGGCTTGATGCTGCGCCAAGGACAGCAACTTCCAAGCTGGCTGGAGGCAATTTTTGGCAAATTTAACGACTTTTTAGAGGTTGTACGGCGAGGATACGAGCGATCGCTGCTCAAACTGGTTCACCTCAGAAGTTTGATTATCGGCGGCTTCGTCCTCATGTTGGGGGTGACGGTTTGGTTGTATCTAAAAGTGCCAACCGCCTTTTTACCCGAAGAAGACCAAGGCTACTTCATCACCATTGTTCAAGCACCGCAAGGGGTTTCGCTGCAATACACTAGTGACGTGATGAAGCAGGTCGAACAGGAAATTTTGCAACTGCCAGATGTGGTGGGAACCTTTGCGGTGGGTGGCTTTTCCTTTGGCGGCAGCACTTCCAACCAAGGTCTTATTTTTACTCCCCTCAAACCGTTTGAAGAACGTCAAGGCCCCGAACACTCTGCTCAAGCGATTATCGGTCAGTTATGGGGCAAATTCGCGCAAATTCCCGAAGCCCAAATCATTCCCATTAATCCCCCTGCTATTCAGGGATTGGGCAGCTTTGGCGGGTTTGTCTTCCAATTGCAAGATCGGCGGGCCGATGCCGACTTGACTTCCCTGACGCAAATGATGGGGCAGCTACTGGGCAAAGCCAACCAAACCCCCGGACTGCAACAGGTTTTCAGTACCTTTGCTGCCAACAACCCTCAATTGTTGATTGAAGTCGATCGCAACAAAGCCAAAGCCTTGCAAGTCTCGATTGACGACATTTTTGGCACTCTCCAGACGGCATTAGGGGGAAATTACGTCAATGATTTTACCCTCCAGAATCGCACCTATCGCGTGTACGTGCAGGCCGATCGCCAGTTTCGCAGCAATCCCGACGATATCAACCGCCTCTATGTCCGTTCAGCCAACGAGAGTATGATTCCGCTCTCCAATTTAGTAAGCATTACACCAACCGTCGGTGCGCCAACTATCAACCATTACAATCTCTTTCGATCAGTAGAAATCAACGGTTCGGCCGCCCCCGGAACGAGTTCTGGTCAAGCAATTCAAAGCATGGAAACGGTCGCCGCGCAAGTTCTCCCGCGTGGCTTTGGTTATGAATGGTCAGGAACCTCTTTAGAGGAGATAGAATCGGGCGGTTTGGCTCCTTTAATCTTTGGCTTGGGACTGGTTTTTGTCTTTTTAGTCTTAGCTGCCCAGTACGAAAATTACATCGATCCTTTGATCATTATGCTAGCCGTTCCTCTAGCAATTTTGGGGGCTTTAACTGCTCAGTCGTTGCGCGGTTTTCCCAATGATGTTTACTGTCAAATTGGCTTGGTCATGCTGATTGGATTAGCCAGTAAAAACTCGATTCTCATTGTCGAATTTGCCAACCAATTACGGGCTGAGGGATTACCTATTGTTAAGGCAGTCATTGAAGCTTCTCAAGATCGCTTGCGTCCGATTGTCATGACGGCTTTCTCGACTTTGGTGGGCATTATTCCCCTGGCTTTGGCGACGGGAGCAGGTGCGGGAAGCCGTCAAACTTTAGGAACTGCCGTGTTTGGCGGAATGTTAGTTGCGACGGTTTTAAGTTTGTTTGTTGTACCTATTTTGTATATCGTCGTCAAGATGACAGTGGAGAAATTTTTACCGAGGAAAGCTTAAACTCCATAGGAATCGCATCCCCCAACGAAGTATTTTAAATTTACTCCGAGTTATTTAATAATGGTCTCATCCGTATTCGCTCA
Source organism: Microcystaceae cyanobacterium (assembly GCA_041743025.1). Lineage (GTDB taxonomy): Bacteria > Cyanobacteriota > Cyanobacteriia > Cyanobacteriales > Microcystaceae > JBGTNM01. The sequence continues at coordinate 9,588 of JBGTNM010000303.1, read as the reverse complement.
GGTTCTACAACGGTAAAAAATCCTTGCCAATCATTACGACTGCCTAAAACACCTAAAACAATTTCAGTTAAACGCGCTGGTGAAAAAGGAGGTAAACGAAATAATATAATTCCACAAGTCGCTGGTAAGCCAAGATGAAATGCAAGTTCACCAAAATCTTTGTCAAACGTGACAATTACACGCTGCTCAATTTGAGCAAATGCTAAGATAGCCCTATCACTAATCCCAGGTGCATCGGTTCTTATCCAAAGAACATCGTACCCTTGTATTCGTAAGGTTTCTATAATATCCCCAGGAAAGTTTTCATCAGCTAGGATACGCACTTTTTAAGCTTTAAGAGGATAAACTTTTTCTGATTTAAGAGAATAACTAGCATAGCTTAAACAAGCTTTGATATCTTCTGGAGTTATACCTGGATAATTTCGTAGAATCTCCATTTCTGTCCAGCCTTCAGCCAATAAATCTAGAATAAATTCCACAGATAAGCGAGTTCCCTTTATAACAGGTTTTCCGACTAAGATTTCTGGGTCGATAATAATTCGTTCTTGCCAAGCAGTCATTTTGGTAATTACTAGTTAGTTTTCTCTATACTACTCAATTTTCTGAGAAATCGTTATGGTATTGACTGAATTGCTCAATGCGCTATCTGAAAGAGGGCAATATTAGAGTGTACAAGTCAGTTTATTCAGTGGGATTAGAAAATAAGTGAGGATTTATTTTTCGGTAGTCTTCGCTAATTTTTACAACAGCATCCCTATCTTCTGCTTCCAAAATAATACTAAGACGAATTATTCCTGTCCTATTTAATTCATTAGTTAAAGAATCATCTAACCTTAGATCCTGAATCCCCTTGATAATAGTTTGCCGATCATCACAACTATATATCTGCACTTTTCTATCTACAACCTTTGACCTTAATTCATATCTTTCACCTAAACGATAGAAGTGTTCACAAAATATTGTTACTTCATCCCCTTGTTTAAATCCAGGATCGAACTGATGTCTACCAACAATAAGAGTTTCTCCTCCTGTTACTTGAGGTGCAATATACATACGAAGTTCAATCGAGCAAATAAACATTGAAACTCCTAAATATTAGGGGAAATCGAAAAATAGCGATCGCTTAGATAATAAAAGCTACCTTAACTATTCTAAGATAAAATGCTCATCTGTTGCCATTTTTCGCCTCCTTTTATTAATATTTATATCGTTTAGGATTGCTAGAGACTATTGTCCAGTTAATGCCCCTTTCAAAACAATCCCCACTAGAGCAATTGCTGCACTAATCGCCAGTCCTGCCGAGATTCCACCCACCCATTTAATGACATCCCAAGTTCTGTCTTGCCACTTGTCGGTTTGAGCAAGCCCTTTCTCAATTTTGGCAAGTTCTTTCTTAATCTCGACAAGTTCTCTAAAAACGTCAGCCAGCGTAGGTTCTGATGATTGTTGCGGTTGCTGTGTCATGAAAGGATGCCTCCTGAGTTGAAGCTAATTTTATTATCGCAATGGGCGTTGTAATTGAGGCGGTAAAGGTTGGTCAGAATCAATCACTAAGCCTCGAAATCGCTGAGTTGATAGAGGATAAACCGCATCGCCTGTCTTTGAGACAAAGGAAACCCAACGGCTACCTTCGGGCAAGCGCTCTAAGGTGGCAACATTTTGAGTTAACCAGATAAGCGGGACTGAAGGCAGGGCAATTGGAATGCTGTCTTCTTGGGCTTCTACGGCGGCTAGCGTTTCGAGTACCGTCCGGCTGCCGTGAATCAGTCCCGTTCCTGCCGTCCATAGTTTGACATTGTGCTGGCAATGACTAGCATAGAAATACAAAGACGCTGCCGCGATCGCTGCTCGTTCAAAATTGTCCTCATCCCAGGCAGAAGCACTATCTAAGCAGATAATTACTTCTTCTCCGCCGGTAATAATTTCCAACTCCCGCACCTTAAATTCTTCAAAGCGGGCACTCGTGCGCCAGTGAATTAAGCGGGTGGGATCGCCATGACGGTAAGGGCGTAGCGTTTTGGTCACACCTTCGGCGGCAGCTTGATAGCGGCGATCGCTGTGTACCGTGTTAGTGTCTTCTTGTCCGAGGGTATCGACTAATGGGCATTGCGTCAGGGGCAATACCTGCGGGTAAACAATCGCTTTGGCTGCTACCGTTTGCGTGCGGCGGCACCAAAACAACCCCAACGGACTGCCAGTACGTAGTTGAACATCCTGCCAGCGATAGATGCCCCGACGTTGAGTAGAAAGATAGTACGTCCAACGATAATCTCCTTGGGGCAAAATAAACTCAATCGATGTTTGTTGCGGTTTTCCCAAAACATGAGGGGTTAGATCCCATAGTTGCAAGAGCGTTTTGGCAACGCGACTGGGATTGTGGACGCTCATTTCAAGGGTGAGATCGTCTCCTGCACTAACGGAGGCAATCGGCAGGCGAGTGACGCTCAACTGCGAGAGCGATCGCGCTGGTAAAATCGCTCCCCAAGCCAGTAATGCCACAATAACGCCACTGAGCGCGTACAACCATCCCGCCATCGTATTCGTAGCTGCCCCAAAAAAACAGACAGCCAAGACAGCAAGCAATCCCCCCCCAAAAGCAGGAGTTGCCCAGTGATTTTCTAACCAATCCGTCAGGAAATATGAGGATTTCATCGTCAAAGTCAAGTTATTGTTTAAGTAAAGGTGCGATCGCTAATGTCAGTGTTCCCTTTTTTTCGGGTGATTTTACCAAGCAGGTGCTATAAAAGGAAAAGGGCAAAGCGATCGCCATTGACCTAACCTCGCACCTTATGCTCAAAATTCTCCACTTGTCCGATATCCACATGGGAAGCGGCTTTTCTCATGGTCGCCTCAACCCAGAAACGGGTTTAAATACGCGCTTAGAAGATTTTGTTAAAACGCTGAGTATCTGCATTGATCGCGCCATTAGCGAACCTGTCGATTTAGTTTTGTTTGGCGGCGATGCCTTTCCTGACGCTACGCCACCACCTTACGTTCATGAAGCGTTTGCCTCACAATTTCGCCGCCTTGCCGATGCGGATATTCCGACTGTTTTGCTGGTTGGCAACCACGATCAGCATTCTCAGGGCAATGGAGGGGCTAGTCTTTGTATCTATCGCACCTTAGCCGTTCCCGGATTCATCGTGGGAGACCGCCTGAAAACCCAGAAAATTTTGACCAAAAACGGCGATATTCAAGTGATTACCCTGCCTTGGTTGAATCGCTCGACGCTTCTGACTCGTCCTGAAACGGAAGGACTTTCTTTAGAAGCAGTTAATCATTTGCTAATTCAACGCTTAGAACCTGTTTTAGAAGCAGAAATTCGCCAACTCGACCCCAGTATTCCGACGATTTTACTAGCTCATGTCATGGCAGATAAGGCTAATTTAGGCGCGGAAAGATTTCTCGCTGTCGGCACAGGATTTACGGTTCCTGTATCCTTATTAAATCGCCCAGAAATTGACTATGTTGCTCTCGGACACGTTCACAAGCATCAAAATCTCAATCCTGCTAATAATCCTCCTATTATTTATCCAGGTAGCATTGAACGGGTAGATTTTAGTGAAGAAAAAGAAGACAAGGGTTACATATTGTTAGAAGTTCAAAAAGGCAATATTACCTGGGAGTTTTGTCCCCTGCCAGTGCGGAATTTTTGTACGATTGAAATAGATATTTTAGAAAAAGACGACCCACAAGCAGCTATCTTAAAAGCCATTCAAAAACAGTCGATTCAAGAGTCCGTCGTGCGATTAATTTATAAAATTCGCTCCGAGCAACTAGAGTTTATTAATATCAATGCCATTCAAGAGGCATTAAAACTTGCTCATAGTTATACGATTCGTCCTGAATTAGTTAGTCAACTCGCTCGCCCTCGCTTACCGGAATTAGGTGCAGGTAATAACTTAGATCCGCTAGAAGCCTTAAAAACTTATCTCGGCAATCGAGAAGATATTAGAGATATTGTGGGTGATATGTTGGATGCCGCTCAACGATTGCTGAATGAAGATAGCATGGCTGAATTTGAGGAGGAAGAAATGATGATAAATTAATTTTACTTACATTTTTAACCAACCAAATATCTGTGCTACCGTCAACTCTAACTCAATACCCTCCAACACTCTCAAGCTATCTTCTTGATAGAATAATTCTGGTTGTTTTTGAGGTTGGAAAACAAGCACTGAGCGATTATCGGGATCGATAGACCATCCAAGCTGACAGCCATATTTTAGACAGTGTATAATATTACCCGTAACCTGATTAGAACTCTGCTTTGGAGAGAGAATTTCAATTGTCCAGCTAGGCGCAATTAACACATCATCTAAAGGTTCTCCATTGCTATCAAGTTCAATTTGTTGCCAACGAAGCACCGCTATACCTGGAACAATTGAGCGACCACCAAAAGTACAACGTAACTCTGGAAAAGCATAAGCAATTTGCTTGGCCTCTGTGACTTTATTAATGGCATCCATCAACTTACCCTGAAGTCTAGAATGGCGAGTTTTTGGCATCGGTTTCTGGACAATCTTACCGTCAATATACTCACAAGGAGGCTTGGTTTCTGGAAACGTCAGAAATTCCTCTAGTGTTAAAGATGCAGTTTTTGCGGCAGTCATGACTTTTACTACTATTAAATCGCTTTTAAAGGGTAGGTTGAGACTAGGTTTTCTAACTTAGAGACTGTACTGCTAACCTAGTTATTATGCTACCAAAATCTTATCCTGTCCCGCAGAGAGAGCCGCCCCTATCCCCCAGGCTCTCCCTACCTACCATGTACGATTTGCCTAGTGAAGATCCAGAGGAACCAGGTTTGCCTGATGAATACCACGCTCTCCAACCGCAACTGCTGAGCCGTACCTTCCGTTCCCCTTGCCACTCGCCAGAACAAATCTTTACGGGAACCGATCTGAACCTCTACTATGACGTGCGCCATCCCCTATGTTATAAGCGCCCTGATTGGTTTCTCGCCGTCGCCAGCCCTCTTGCCGCCAGTCCCTCGGCAGCAGGAAACGAACAGACGGCCCAAGAAACCTCACCGAGAAAATGGGAAGTTTACATTTTTAACGTAGCGACAGAGGTAACTAGCTTGTAACTCACTGCAAAACGTTCTTTAAATACTGACCCGTATAAGAATGAAGATTTTTAGCTACATCTTCAGGGGTTCCTACCGCGATAATTTCTCCTCCTCTATCGCCTCCTTCCGGCCCCAAATCGATAATCCAATCTGCACAACGAATGACATCTAAATTGTGTTCGATAACCAGAACTGAGTTGCCTTTATCAACCAAACGCTGCAAGACATTTAACAGGTGATGCACGTCATAAAAAGAAAGTCCTGTCGTCGGTTCATCGATTAAATATAAGGTCTTTCCAGTGGCGCGTCGAGACAGTTCTGAAGCGAGTTTAACCCGTTGTGCTTCTCCGCCAGATAAGGTAGGTGCAGATTGTCCCAATTTAATATAACCTAGTCCCACATCGACTAAAGTTTGTAAGCGATTGACCGCTTTAGGAATATTTTTAAATGCGTCTAGTGCTTCCTCAACAGTCATGTCTAAAACATCGGCAATGGAGTAGCTTTTATATTTGACTTGTAACGTTTCTCGACTGTATCTTGCACCCTTACAAACTTCACATTGAACGTAGACATCAGGCAAAAAATTCATTTCAATCACATTGACTCCCTGACCCCCACAAGCTTCACAGCGTCCCCCCTTGACATTAAAGGAAAATTGACCGGGTTTGTAACCTCTTGCTTTGGCTTCAATGGTTTGAGAAAAGACATCGCGAATAGCATCAAATATTCCTGTATAAGTAGCAGGATTAGAACGAGGAGTTCTACCAATGGGTGATTGGTCGATGACAATTACTTTATCAATAGCACTGAGTCCCTCAATTTTATCTAACTGTTTAGGTAAGGGAATTTGACGGGTTAAATAATGCTGTAGGGATGGGTATAATAATTCATTGACCAAGGTTGATTTTCCTGAACCAGATACCCCTGTAATGCAGATTAATCGACCGAGAGGAATATCAATATCGATGTGCTTTAAATTATTTAGATAGCAATTTTTTAAGGTTAATGACAGTCCATTTCCTGCCCTTCTTTCTAGTGGCGTTTTTATTATTTCACGTCTTGCAAGATAAGCGCCTGTTAAAGAATTTTGAGATTTCAGTAATGTTTCTAAGTCTCCCTGAGCAACGATTTCGCCGCCATGAATACCTGCTTTTGGCCCGATATCAACCAAGTAATCGGCATTTCTAATGGTTTCTTCATCATGTTCGACAACAATTAAGGTATTGCCTAAATCTCGCAGCTTTTTAAGGGTGGCTAATAAACGGCTATTATCTCGTTGATGTAATCCAATACTAGGTTCATCTAAAACATAGAGAACGCCTGTCAATCCTGACCCAATTTGAGTGGCCAGACGAATGCGCTGCGCCTCTCCCCCTGAGAGCGTCATTGCCGCTCTATCTAAGGTTAAATAATCCAATCCAACATCGAGTAAAAATTGCAGTCTTTCTCTAATTTCTTTGAGTGCTAATTCTCCAATTAATGCTTGTCGTTGAGTGAGGTTTAAATTGTGGATTTTATCTAAACATTCTCGAATGGAAACGCTGGTAAGATCGTTAATACCAAACTGTCCTAAACGTACTGATAACGCTTCTGGTTTTAATCGTTTTCCTTGACAGGTTTCACAAGGTTGATTGACAATATATTTTTCTAATTTTTGTTTAACAATTTCCGAGGTAGATTCTTGATAATTGCGCTCCAACATCTTTAAAATACCAGGAAATTTTCGATGATAGCCTTTGCCTTGACTATAGCGCGAATCATTGGCAAACCAAATAGGCTCGTCACTACCATAAAGTAGGATATCTTGCTGTTGTTTGGTTAAATGTTTCCAAGAGGTTTGTAATTCAAATCCATAAGCCTGACCAATGCTATAAAGTAATGAAAGATAATAAGAATTATCTCGATCTGACCAAGGAGCGATCGCGGCATAAACTGAGGCACTAGGATCGGGAATAATCGACTCAGATGAAAACGTTTTTAAACTCCCCAATCCATGACAGTTGGGGCAAGCACCATAAGGAGAATTAAAGGAAAATAAACGAGGAGAAAGTTCCTCCATAACGGCCCCATGTTCGGGACAGGCAAAGTTTTCGGAAAAGATAATTTCTTGAGGACTGGGGAATCGGGAATCAGGAATCGTTAATGGGTCTTGTGCTTGTCCATCATCTGTTTTTATAGTATTATGGGTAACAGATGAATCCTCTAAAATATCAATCACCGCAATGCCTGTCGATTGACGCAAACAGGTATTTAAAGAATCAGCGAGGCGTTCTTCAATTCCTTCTTTTTTAATTAAGCGATCAATGACAATTTCAATGTCATGTTTGTGATTTTTATCCAACTCAATCGAATCAGAAAGTTCTCGCACTTCTTTATTGACACGCACTCGGACAAATCCCTGCGAAGCTAAACTAGAGAGTAATTGTTTATGGGTTCCTTTTTTGCCGCGAACGACAGGTGCTAGAATCTGAAAACGGGTACGTTCAGGGAGTTCCAAAACGCGATCGCACATCTGATCGATGGTCTGCGGCGCGATGTTACGATGGCAGATAGGACAATGGGGTTCTCCCGCACGTCCAAACAGCAAGCGCAAGTAATCATAAATTTCGGTCACGGTTCCCACTGTCGAACGAGGGTTGTGGGAGGTGGATTTTTGATCGATGGAAATGGCAGGACTTAACCCTTCTATTGCATCCACGTTGGGTTTGTCTAGTTGTCCTAAAAACTGTCTGGCGTAGGCACTGAGGGATTCTACGTAGCGTCGCTGTCCCTCGGCAAAAATGGTATCAAAGGCAAGAGAAGATTTGCCTGAACCCGAAACTCCCGTAAAAACAATCAGTTTATTGCGAGGAAGATCGAGATCGATATTTTTTAGGTTGTGCTGTTTGGCACCTCGAATGCGGATGGTATTAGAATCGGACATAAGGGCAACGCTTAACGATCCTTAATAATCATAACGTTGTCAGAGGGTTCTGCGATCGCGACCACAGAAAGACAAAGGGTTATGTTTCGTCGGTGGTGTCTTGTTTTCTTTTTAATTCTCGTAATATCTGAGTGATATCAGCTTGTCGCTCGTCTATTTGGTCGAAACGGTTGTAAAAATCCGCTTGTGTTTCATAAAAATCAGCCATAGAACGGCTTAATCGTCCTAAAAGTTGGTAGATTCCCTTACGGTCTTTTTCCCACTCTTTACGGTCTTTTTCCCATTGTTCGCGGTCTTTTTCCCATTGTTCCCGGTCTTTCTGCCATTCTCCCGATAGTGCTTGAATAGACTTAGCATTAGAGTTAGCGATCGCTCTGGTTTCCTGTAGTCCCTCTCTAGTCTCCTTTAGTCCTGCTAAAATGTTTTCTGCTAAGGCTTCTAATCTGTCTAGCCTACTGGATTCGTTGTTGCTCATGGTATTATCAAATCAAGAAAAAAGAACTCATTTTATGATCAGTATAAACGATTTGTATTGACAAAACATCATGACTGTTATTAGAAACCATGCCTACTATTCTCCAGAAGATTATTTAGAACTGGAAAAAATTAGTCCAGTCAAACATGAGTATATACAAGGGGAAGTCTATGCAATGGCAGGAGGAAGCGATGCTCACAATACCATTGCTCTGAATTTATTAAGTTTGTTAAGAAATCATGTTCGAGGAACAGCCTGTCGAGTTTTTTCTAGTGATATGAAAGTCAGAGAGACCTCGGCTTTAAAAGGAGGCAGTTCTGTTGGCGGGTTCCCCGACATAAAGAAACTGCCGTCCGAGGCTTCCTCTGACTTCGTGAAAATCGAGCAAGCTAATATTTTTTACTATCCTGATGGTATGGTGACTTGCGATACAAGAGATCGCAGTTTTCAATACTTTAAAAAATATCCCTGTTTAATCATTGAGGTTCTATCACCAGCCACAGGAAATTTTGATAGAAGTGATAAATTTAGCGATTATCAACTGTTAGATACATTGCAAGAGTATGTTTTAATCAGTCAAGAGTGCCTGAATTTAGAATGTTTTTACCGCGACAAACGAGGAAATTGGAAAAAGCAGATTTATCAATCAGCAGAGACGATTGAATTAAAAAGCGTTGATTTTAGATGTCCTATTGAGCAGTTATATGAAGATGTTGAGTTTAATACGAGGTAATTTATTGTGTATCTCTTAATTAAGTACCAACCACCTTTTCCAATTTAACGAGTGTATTATAATCGGGTACGCCCTCTTGAGAACGCTTACTTTTATCTAATAAAACATTGCCTTCGGGCCAGTGAATTTGTAAATTTCCGGGTTTAACAGGAGCCGTATAAACTTTGCCTCGATATTCTCCTAGCTCGTTTTTTAATAATACTAAATCCCCATTACTCAACCCCAACTTATCAGCATCTACAGAACTGATTAATACAGCTTCTCTCATCGCTCCCGTAATAGCATCTTTTTGCTCCTGTACCATGCTATTAAACTGTTTTCCCCGACGGGTTGTTACCAGGAAATAGCCTTCTTTAATTTCAGTGGTTTGAGGAAATAGTACAGAG
>JBGTNM010000302.1:0-8783 GCA_041743025.1 Microcystaceae cyanobacterium | reverse complement strand
TATATTCATACAAAATCACCCCTAAAAGCCTTGCACAGCAAGGCTTTTAAAAATATAAAAAAGCAATTTTAAAACAAAAGGCTTTTTATTGTGTTGAATTCCCTATTGCTTAAGGGATTAAGCTTATTTAAGCTACTCATTTACTATAACCAGTCTAGAAGAGCCATTAAAATCTTCTATAAGCTGTTTGAACTGTTGATCATATTTGACATATTCTGTATCTTCATCTAGCTTGAGGAAAGAAGAAGATATATCATCTTCATCTAAATACACTGCGACAAGTTCATCATTCTGAATCCATCTTTGACGATATCCATACAAACCCTCCCAAGCACTCAAAAAACTCATGGCTGCACTGGTAATTAAAGAAATCACTGAGATAGGAGTGGAATTATAAATTCGACTAACGCCAATTAAAATAGTGGTAAGGGTCGATAAGCCTGCGGCTATTAAGGTAAAACGATAAGCTCCTGTTCGATAAAATTTCCTTCTTTTATCAAACGCGGTAATTCGTTGTTGAATTTCAGACTCGACAAAAGAGAGCGTTTGTATTGATCTTTCGTTGCCTGCGGAGGGTAATTTAGTATCTTCAGTCATTATTGTCAAGAAGACTATATTTCTCTTTAGCCTATAATAAGCCTTAAGGAAGATGTCGAGAATACATCAATGTTCGGTTTTTACAAAACTTGAACTTTAAACGATTTAATCTTCTTCGCCAAGCTCTGATAGAAATTGCTGGTCGTACAATTCGTGTAGGGTTTGGTGTCGCTCGCGTCGGGAAAGGCGGCGGTATTTTTTGGCTTCTAATTTGGGTTCGTAGTGTTGTTGTCCCGCCCCTTTCACTTTCAACTTAAGGGCAGTTTCCTGATCGGGTAACTGCTGTAAGGCGGTTTGACGGGCGATCGCTTCGTCGAGAAATTTGCGATAGTGTGGGTAGCGTTCCCAGTCGCCTCGCACTGCACAATGGGGTTCTTCTCGGTGCAGGCAGTCGTTAAACTGACATTGCCCGATGCGATGACTGACTTCGGGAAAGTAGCTGGCAAGCTCGAACGGGGTACAATCGAGGTCAGGCTGATTGAAACCAGGGGTATCTGCCAGCAAACCACCGCCAGGTAGTTCAAACAATTCAACATGGCGAGTCGTATGGCGGCCTTTTTGCAATTTTCCTGAAACTGCTTTCACGCGCTGCTGAACATCAGGAATTAAGCAGTTAATTAAGCTCGATTTTCCCACACCCGACGGCCCTGCTAGGATGGTGATTTTGTCATGGAGTTGCTCAAGCAGGGAGTCTAAGCCCCGATTGACTGCCACGCTGACAAAAACGCTCTGATAGCCCCACTTTTCCAGTCGCTGCTGCCATTGATGCTGCTGTGCTTCGTCAATCAAATCCCCTTTATTAAGACACAAACATAACGCTAAACTGGTCGATTCACCTTTAAGCAAAAAGCGGCTCAACTGCCAAGGATCTAAGCTGGGTTCTTCGAGGGCAAAAACGAGTAGAAGTTGCTCAGCGTTGGCAACAGGCGGGCGAGAGAGTAGCGTTTGGCGCGGCAGTACCCCAGCGATCGCGCCGTGCCCGTTTTGATAGTCAATCTCTTCAACGATAACGCGATCACCCACCATCACCTGCTGTCCGATTTTTTTGAGGCGGGTACGTCGGGTACACAAGAGCAATTGAGGCGGTTGTCCTTCGAGGCGAACCTGATAGAAATTAGCTTGAACCGCTATCACTGTCCCCAAGTACCCAGATGTGGGGGAAATCTCCCCTAAAAAGCGATCGCCTACCATATCAACCCAGCCGGCATACCGTTAATGAGAAGAATGCCTGACGGTCTTCAATGGCTTGAATGTGATAGCCTTCCATTTTCAAACTGTCGGGAACCTGTTCGATAGGTTCGCCTGGATCGAGCCAGACTTCCAACACGCTACCAGGGGGCATTTGCTCTAATTTGAGTTTGGTGCGGACGAAATTAATGGGGCAAGGTGTTCCGCGCAGGTCGAGTAAGGAAATAGGTAAGACACTCATTTGTGAAAGATACCTCCTAAAAAGCCTTCCAGTCCGCCCTTACCGGGATTTTCCCCTTTGAGAGTCGTCAATTCTTCGAGAAGTTCTTTTTCTTTGCTACTGACGCGCGTGGGAATAGCGACTTTCACAGTGATGAGGTGATCGCCCCGGATAACCGCATTACCGAGCTTGGGTACGCCTCGATTTTCCAAGATCAGGACGGTATTAGGTTGAGTTCCGGCCGGAATAATCAATTCTTGCGGCCCGTCAACCGTATTAACTTTGAGGCGACAGCCCAAAATCGCTTGCAGGTAACTGATGGCAATTTCGGAGTGAATGTTGATGCTGTCGCGGGTAAATTCTTTGTCGGTTTCGACCAACAGATAAACATAAAGATCGCCTGGTGTGCCTCCCCGCACACCAGCATCGCCTTCGCGGGCAACCCGTAATCGCGTGCCGTTATCAACGCCTGGAGGAATCGTAATTTTCAGTTTTTTGGTTTCTTGCTTGCGACCCGCTCCGTTACAGACTTCGCATTTTTCTTCGATAATTTCGCCCGTACCGTTGCAGGTGGGACAGGTAGAAACTTGAGCGAAACTGCCAAACGGGGTACGGGTGGCGCGGCGAACTTGGCCGACTCCATTACAGGTCGAGCAGGTGCGAGAGCCAGTTCCCGTTTTAGCGCCTGAACCGCCACATCCAGTGCAAGTTTCTAAGTGGGGGATGCGAATTTCTTTTTCGCCCCCAAAGACCGCTCCGCGAAAGTCTAGTTTGAGGTCGAGCCGGAGGTCGTCTCCCCCCACCGGCCCGCTACGGCGGCGAGTCGCCCCTGCACCGACACCGCCGAAACCACTAAAAATTGTTTCAAAAATATCGGCAAAACCGCCCATATCGCCGTAGTCAAAGCCAGCCCCAGCACCACTGACACCTGCTTCACCAAATTGATCGTAGCGAGTGCGAGTTTCGGGTTCTGAAAGGACTTCGTAAGCGCGATTGATTTCTTTAAAGCGTTCCTCTGTCCCTGTGTCTTGATTGACATCGGGGTGGTATTTCCGTGCTAGACGGCGATAGGCTCGTTTAATGTCTTCTTTGCTAGCATTGCGAGAAACACCGAGGATTTCGTAGTAGTCACCGGGCATAGGGCGTGATTTAGCTTAGAGGTCAAGGAGTAAATTAAGGGGAGTCTATTGTTGTTACTGTAGCAAACTATCCGGTCATTGGTAATTGGTCATTAATAATTGATTTAGTCAACGGCTTCGTAGTCGCTGGCGATGGTTTCATCAGCATCAAAGTCAAATTTGATTTGATCTTCTGCGGTTTCGAGTTCGGTCGAGTCATCCTTGGGGCGCTCAGAAGCGGTTTTGCTGCGGGTAAGAGTGCTTTCGGCAGGGAGGGAAGTAGGGCGGTTGAGTTGGGTGACAATGGGTTCTCCGAAGGTCGAAAAGCTGTCATTACTACTGCCTAAATTGCCTTTCTGGTAAACTTCTGTGCCGATGGTGAGAATAACTTGGCGAAATTCTTCAATAATCGTTCTTAATTTTTCGAGATTAAGCGTTGGGTTTTGCAGTGCCGCTTCAAGCTGTTCTTTTTTCTGCTTGCTCTTAAATTTCAACTCATCGCGAATGAAATCACTATTTTCTTGGAGAGTCGTTTCATAGGTGTAAAAAAGGCTGTCAGCTTGATTTTTTAACTCGATTGTCTGGAGACGGCGGCGGTCTTGTTCGGCATTTTGGTCGGCTTCTTCTCGCATTCGTTCTATTTCATTGCTTTTTAAGCCTCCCGTATGGCTGATGAGAATGCTCTGCTCGCGTCCGGTTCCTTGATCGTGGGCCCCGACTTTCAAGATTCCATTGACATCAATTTCAAAGGTGACTTCGATTTGAGGAACTCCGCGCGGTGCGGGGGGAATTCCGGCCAGCAGGAACTTGCCTAAGCTCTTATTGTCTTTAGCCATAGCCCGTTCTCCTTGTAGTATCTGAATTTCGACGGAGGTCTGACCGTCGGCAGCAGTGGAAAATACTTGGGACTTGCTGCTAGGAATGGTGGTGTTGCGCTCGATAATTTTGGTAAAGATTTCGCCGAGAGTTTCGATGCCTAACGACAGGGGAGTGACATCGAGCAGAAGGATATCTTCGACTTCATTGTTGAGAACGCCTCCTTGAATGGCAGCACCGAGGGCTACTGCTTCATCGGGATTGACGGAGCGGTCGATCTGGCTGTTGGGAAAGATTTGTTGAATTACTTGATGAACGGCCGGCATCCGGGTCGAGCCGCCAACGAGAATTACCCGTTGAATGCGATCGCTTTGAAGTTCACCGTCACTGAAGGCTTGATTGAGGGGGTCAAGAGTTCCTTGAATCAGGATTTTCGTTAGGTCTTCGAGTTGAGCGCGGGTGAGTTCGGTTTCTAAGTGTTTGGGCCCGCTTTCATCGGCGGTAATGAAGGGAAGGTTGATCGAAGTACTGACCATGCTCGACAGTTCAATTTTGGCTTTTTCGGCAGCTTCACGCAGCCGTTGAAGGGCCATTTTATCGGTGCCGAGGTCGATGTTTTCCCTGGCGCTAAAGTTGTCTACCAGCCAGCGCACGATCCCATTGTCAAAGTCATCGCCACCGAGGTGGTTATTGCCGGAGGTGGAGATGACCTCAAATACGCCATTACCCAACTGAAGCAGCGAAACGTCAAAGGTGCCACCGCCTAAGTCGAAGACGAGAATGACTTCTTCTTGGTCTTTTTTATCAAGTCCGTAGGCGAGCGCGGCGGCGGTGGGTTCGTTAATAATTCGCAGTACGTCTAAGCCTGCAATGGTTCCGGCATCTTTGGTCGCTTGGCGCTGGGCATCAGTAAAGTAAGCCGGGACGGTAATGACAGCCTCGCTGACAGGTTCGCCCAAGAAGTTTTCGGCATCGGCTTTGAGCTTTTGCAGCACCATTGCTGAGATTTCTTGGGGGGTATATTGGCGGCCTCGGATTTCGACATTGACCGTATCGTCGCGGCCCTTGACGCATTGGTAGGGAACTCTTGAGCGCTCTTCTTCGGTTTCCTGCCACCGCCGTCCGATGAAGCGTTTGATGCTGTAGACGGTATTTTCGGCGTTGGTGACTGCTTGTCGTTTGGCTAACTGTCCAACTAGACGTTGATTAGCCTTGCCAAAGCCGACAATGCTAGGGGTAGTACGTCCGCCTTCCGAATTGGGAATGACAATGGGCTTGCCTCCTTCCAAAACGGCGACGCAACTATTGGTCGTCCCTAGATCGATACCAATCACTTTTCCCATAACGCTTTCGCAATAACGCTCTCTCTCTATTCATCAAAACGACAAGGGGCCCAAGCCGAAGCATCAGATACACGGGATGCAAGCTTGTATATAGCTTCTCTATCGCTATTTTAGCGGAATCATGCCTAATTAGTGCTGTTTTATTCGGCAGGAGCGTCGGTAGCGGGGTCTGGGGTGGGCGTTGGGTTCGGCACCGCCGTCTCGTCTTCAGTGGGAACAGCGACTTTTACCTTAGCATGGCGCAAGACGCGATCGCCTAAGATATAGCCCCGTTCTAATTCTTCTAGCACGGTGTCTTCGGGATACTCGTTGGTGGCTTCTCGCAGCATGGCATCGTGATAGAGGGGATCGAAGGGCTCTCCCTCTGGTCGCATGGGGGAAACTCCCAGCCGCTTGAGGCTGTCGACGAGGTTTTTGTAAACGCCCTGGTAGCTTTTGTGAATGATCATTTCGCCATCATCGCCTGGCTTAATTTGGGTGCGAGCGCGCTCGAAGTTGTCAATGACAGGCAGTAGTTCGTTAATGGTCTTGCATTTAATCTGGATTTCGAGGTCTTCTTTTTCTTTTTGCGTTCGCTTGCGGAAATTATCAAACTCGGCTGCCTGCGTGATGTAACGCTGTTTTAAGGCATCATTTTGTTGGGTTTGCTGTCCGAGTTGTTGAGTAAGCGAGGCGACTTCTTGGGTGAGCGCGTCGATGATTTGTTCGGCAGTGGGGACTTCTACCGGAATTTCAGGCGTTGCTGCCTCTGGGATGTCTGGCGAGGGGGTTTCTGGTGCTTCTGGGACTGCGCGATCGGCGGCAGAGGCAGGGGAGGATGGCTCGGTAGCCTCAAGGGGAGTTAAGGGTTCTTCTAGCTGCTTTTGCTCGTCAGTCATCATCGGTCTTTCTAACTCTCACGCGATATTGTGTCTTTAGAGGCTGTTGGTCTGCTTTAAGGCTATCTTTAACTTTTCTTCCTAACTACTAGTATAGGCGACGCACTGTAACATTTTGAGCGTAAGTGCGATCGCTTCTGAGAGTAATGCAACCTATCTCGGTTAAATACCAATTAATTGATTATTATACTGTAATAAAGTCAAAACTATGATTTTTGTAATTATTTGATTGACTTTGAGCGTAATTTAGCTTTATTCTCGACGATACACTTATATAATTCTATTATCATAGTCTTCATTAAATCATTTCTATCACAGTCCAGACAATGAATGAACGACGAACCCAAGCAGGAATTATTGAATCGAGAGGTGATAGTTCTGTAAATATTAACTAAAATGATTGATAACTGTTCTTATTAGGAGAGAAAACAGATGTCAGTTACCATTGAACAAAACCTCGCAGAAATTTTAGCAGAAATCAACAAAAAATTAGAAAATTTACAGAAAGATGTTGCAGATGTCAAAATTGAATTAACAGAAGCTAAAGGAGAAAGAAAAGTATTAAAAGTAGAAATAAACTCCTTAAGAGGAGAAATCAATACTGTTAAAGAAGATGTCAAAGAAATTAAAAATTCACAACAGGCTCAAATTTGGACACTGATTGGTATTTTAATTACTGCGGTTGGAGGGTTTTTAGTGGCAGTAGGTCGATTTGTTATTTTAGGCAATATTAAGTAGTCGTGCAAAATAAATTTTCTAGTTGAGAGAATGAACGAACAGTTAATTTCTTTTATAGGGAAATTTTTATTAAAGCTTGGACGAAGCTTTATCAGTCTTCTATCTACTATCTTTATCGATATTCCTTTGAGATTGTTGAGGCTAATTTTTCCGCCACCCAGACATAATTCCCTTCAAATTACGAGGGATAAGGCTGAAAATTTGGAAAAGGCTATCTCTGCTATGTCTGCTTTACAAGAAGCTACACAAGTCTGTAATGATTGTCTTCACAAAACTAGAGAAAATAGGGCTGAGTATTGGGAAAAGGCGATCATTGCCTCAGAAAATGCTCTTCAAGTTTTTACTGCTGGCAATTTTCCCGAATTATTGGTATCCGCAAAATATTCTCTCGCTTTTGCTTACCAATACAGAATCATAGGGGATAAGGCTGAAAATTTAGAAAAAGCGATCGCTTGTTATCAAAAAGCTTTGCAAGTCTACACTTTTGACGCATTTCCTGAAGTATGGGCAGAGACACAACGTAATCTCGGTGATGCCTACTACGCACAAAGAATCAGAGGGGATCGGGCTAAGAATTTAGAAGATGCAATCGTCTGTTATCAAAAAGCTTTACAAGTTTATACTTTTGATGTTTTTCCTAAAGATTGGGCAGTTACGCAAAATAATCTTGCTCTTGCTTACACAAACAGAATCAGAGGAGATAAGGCTGAGAGTTTAGAAGATGCGATCGCCTGTTATCACAAAGCTCTACAAGTTTATACTTTTGACGCTTTTCCTTGGGATTGGGCAGATACACAACATAATCTCGCTCTTGCTTACGAACAAAGAATCAGAGGGGATAAAGCTAAGAATTTAGAAAATGCGATCGCCTGTTGTCAAAAAGCTTTACAAATTTATACCTTTGAGGCTTTTCCTGAAGATTGGGCATATACCCAACTTACTCTTGGTACTGCCTACGCACAAGAAATCAGGGAGAATCAGGCTGAGAATTTAGAAACGGCAATCGCTTGTTACCGAAAAGCATTGAAAGTGTGGACTTTTGACACTTTTACCGAACAATGGGCGAATACAAAAATCTCTCTTGCTCATGCTTACTCTCGGAGGATTAAAGGGAATATAGCTGATAACTTAGAAACGGCGATCAATTGTTGCCAAGAAGTAATCAAAATAATAAATTTTCGGACTTTCCCCCAAGAATGGGCAGCTACAAAACATAATCTCGGCGATGCTTATTTAAAAAGAATCAGAGGAGATAAGGCTGATAATTTAGAAATAGCAATCAAATGTTATCAAGAAGCTTTGAAAGTGACAACTTTCAACAGTTTTCCCAAAGAGTGGGCAGAGACGCAAAATAATCCTGCTATTGCTTACTATCACAAAATCAGGGGAGATAAAGCCGAAAATTTAGAACACGCCATTAAGTGTTATCAAGAAGCCTTGAGAGTAAGGACTATTGACGCTTTTCCTTGGGATTGGGCAGGCACACAACATAATCTTGTTAATGCTTACAGTGAAAGAATCAGAGGAGATAAAGCAGAAAATTTAGAATGCGCCATTGATTGTTGCCAACAAGCTTTGAAAGTTTATACTTTTGATTCATTTCCTGTTGATTGGGCAAAAGCAAAAGCTGCTCTCGCTTATATTTATCTTGACAGAATCAGAGGGGATAAAGCTGATAATTTAGAATATGCTATTGATTGTTGTCAAGAAGCTCTGAAAGTTTATACTTTTGAATTATTTCCTATTGATTGGGCAGGTACGCAACATAACCTTGCTAATGCTTATCTTTACAGAATTAGAGGGGATAAACCTGAGAATTTACAATACGCAATTTCTGCTTATGAAAATGCTTTAACCATTTATACTATCAAAGCATTACCTGAAA
>JBGTNM010000301.1:0-3378 GCA_041743025.1 Microcystaceae cyanobacterium | reverse complement strand
CTCTGTACTTTTTGCTGTTTTTTCTTTTTTGTGCAAAATCAGACTCTATTTTCAGCTCAAAAGCTGCTAAATCTTCGCTAAGTGACTGTAAACCTGTATCTAATACATCTAGAGCATTATCTTTTTTTGCTACATGATTGGCTAGGGAAATAATTTTCTCCATAGATACATCACCTGAATCGTTCAGTTTTCGCCAGCTTTTTTTGTAACGGAGATCTTGCTTGGCTGCTAAAGTAGAAGCCTTTTTTAATTGCTTAGAATTTTCAACTTTATATTGCTCGTAAACTATTTTTTTTAGCTGCTGTAAGGTAACTTGCTTTGGTCGTTTCATTTTTTGTTCCAAGAGAGCAATTAATTAATTAAATCATTCCAAACGTTTGAGCCATGATTGTCTTTAATAAACTTTTCTGATTTCTCATTAACTCGTTTTAAATAATCAATTCTTTTCTGAAAATTATTGACAATACTTTTATATTCTTCTTCTATTTGCTTGTCCTCCTCATCTCTGCGAAGCGATTCTAGTTCCGTTTCTTTGATTTTCCCATTGTAAAATTCTTTATGAACTAGTTCCTTTTCAATCAGAGCCTCATCTCTATCTGTTCCAGTTTTTAATAGAGATCTTTTTAGCCATTGCCCTAATTGATAAATCTCTGAGTTTTCAATATTTAGTAACTCTTTTAGTAAATTATCAACTTTTTGCTTGAGGGTAAAATTTTCTTTTTCTAACTCTTGAACTTTGATATTTGCTGATTCTGCTGCTTCTCTATGCTTTCTATTGTTTTTTTCAGAACTTACTTTTTGTCCACCTCTATTAACAGTTATTACTGGCTTTAAGACTGCAAGTATCTCAATATTTTGCTCCAAAAATAATAATTCTTCCTCAGACAAAGTATGTTTTTTTAGTGCGTCCTCAAAAGCATACATAGCAATAGCAGTATGCTCTTTTAATCGTTTAATTATTTGCTTTTTTTCATCTGAGGATAATGGCATTGTTCGAGGGACATCAAAGGTATTTACAAGATACTTCGAGTCTCAAAACTATGGTGTGACCGAAAAACATACTATTTGTGATCCTAAACAATATAGCTTTCGCTACTTCTAAACCAGATCGTCTAATATTTGAGTTATTTCTTCTTGGTAATTTTTGCGATTGTCGTCGTAGGTGATTAAAGTGTCGATACTGGCATGACGGCTTAACTTCTGTACTTTTCTAACGTTGCCGTCGGTAGCATCTAAGGCTGCGGTGATCGAGCTATGTCTGATTCTGTGGGGGGACATTTTCTTGGAGATTCCTGCTTTTTTACAGAGGCGATCGACTATGGTATAAATGCCATCACCCCCCAACCGCCGTCCGTAATTGGCATTATCGATCGCAATAAACAAAGGATCGTTACTGTGTGCTGTATCTCGCACTATCAACCACTCAGAAATCGCGATCGCCGTCTTAGAACTCAAGGAAATCGTTTCTTTTTGTGTCCCCCTACCTTTACCGAGGATCGACAGGGTATTGTGTTCGGGGTCGAAATCAATGATATTAGTCGATGATACTTCTCCCCGACGCAGGGCATTACCCCAAAGCAACCTTAAAAGGGCATAGTCTCTGGCTGCTTTAAGTTGGGAGCGTTGGCAATATACTACGTCTTTTAACTCGTCGGGTATCGCTAAGACCTTGGTAAATGTCTCTTGATCTACTCCCGTGGTATCGCGATAGGCTTTGATTTTTTCTCCCTTGACCTCTTCTAAGGTGTAGTTACATACCCCTATTTTGCGCCCCATCGCTGTCAAAGATTTGATAGCTGCCAAGCGACGGTTAACGGTTGCTTCTTTTAAGCCTTTGGCGATTAACTTGGCTTTATAAGCCAGAACCAATTGCACCGCCTGGGGTTGAGAGAGATGGAGAAATTCTAAAACCAGATCGGGGGTTGGTAGGTTGCCTGCTACCTGTTGGAAAAAGTCTTTGATATCTTTTTGATAGGCTCTACGGGTATTAGGCGATCGCAAGTTGGCTAATAGTTGCGCCAGAACGTCTGGGGAATCCTCCAAATTAAATGACGAACCAATTTTGGTAGCTAAAGCCAATTCCAAACGAGCTACCGCACTTGCCAGATCGGACATAGATAAATCTCAACCAAGGTTAGTTGTGATTATCCCATCAAATAAGCCCGTTATGGCGCATTGAGTTGATGATAATCAGATTTTCCATTAACTCAATTTGCCACTAATAGGACATGATTTAAACTTAGTTGCAAAATATGTCCGCACTTGTGCCATCATTAAATTATTCGACTTCAATCAAGGAGAATTTCTATTTGGGGAGAATCGAAGAGTTAAGTTTTAAAGAACTACAGGCGTTTTTTCGTTCGAGCGATCATCACCCCCCACATTTCCACGTCAAAAAATCTGGAAAGTGGGAAATCAGAGTGTATATTTTAACCTCATCGAAAAACGGCTTAGATTACTCTTTCAAGTTCCCTAAAAATAAATCAGCTACCCTTACCTCTAAAGAGGAAAAAGCAATCCTCCGCTTTGTCACCAGCAACAGAGAGAAGCTTCTACTTGATTGGTCTACTCAAGTATGCGTCAAGGAGAAAATGTCTGATGAGCCTTAATACCAAACCGACATCTCAAGCGTCTGGGGAAATCCCAGACAACGTGTCCTCATTAGAGCCTACATATTATGTCGATCGCCGAGCCAACTCCCTAAATCTCAATCGTTTGCAAAGCGAGACGATTTACAATAGCAAAACTAAATCTGCACTAGATTTAATTTACCTAAAGGACTCTGCGATCGTTCAGGTGAAAAATAAAAACAAGCCTTTAGAATCTTACTATGGCTTCGATCTTAAGGTCGCCAAGAGAATTAAATCAGCTTGGGAATGGGAAGCTGAAGACGAGCTAATTGCAGTTGCTTCTGTATCTGATGATTCATTATTTGTCATGGGATGCGATCTTACAACTTGGGAAATCCCTTTTACCGCTCTTCCCTGTTTGGATAAAATTCCCGAATTAGAAAGAGGTAATTTTGAAATTGATGAAGATGGTAGTTATCTTTACTGGGAGAATGTCGATCTGCATCTCGATTTAGAAGATATTAAAGCTGCCGTCGATCCAGAATTTAAAGAGCAGCTTCTACTTAGCAAGCTAGAGTATGG
Organism: Microcystaceae cyanobacterium; assembly: GCA_041743025.1. GTDB lineage: Bacteria > Cyanobacteriota > Cyanobacteriia > Cyanobacteriales > Microcystaceae > JBGTNM01. The sequence continues at coordinate 226 of JBGTNM010000301.1, read as the reverse complement.
CAAATCTTTTGGCAAAGCGATCGCGATGGTCAGAAAAACCCAGCACTTAAATCAAAATGAAATTGATGGTATCTCCGACAGACATCTAAGGAGTCATGTAAAAATAACTTGAGCAATTAAGGAAAAATTTAGGGTTTGATAATATAGTTCCACTCACCATGAAAAGCATTTCGCTCAATGGCAATGGCATCAAGTTCAGTGTCTGTGACTTTAATTCCTGTTTTAT
>JBGTNM010000300.1:0-1579 GCA_041743025.1 Microcystaceae cyanobacterium | reverse complement strand
TGATATTTTCTCCTAGTAGATGTTGCATAGGCTGCCAGTATTCATTATAGACAGACTCCTGTTCATCTGCATGAATTCGCATAAAGAAATAATTGCGAATTAAATCTGCTTGTGTTAGGGGTCTTCCTTTAGCATTAAGACTTTCAAAGACAAGATAAGGGTCATCGTCAATACCAAGAACAACACTGACGAGAGAAAAACTATTACAGATAACTTTCTTTATTTTGGATAATTCTAAAGAACTCTGCCGAATTTTTTTATCAAAGAAGTGATAACATTCTAAGATGCCACTACCATCATTCTGTAATTGATTATCAATAATTTTATGAAATTCTGTTCTATCTAATTGTGTTGGCTGTAACTTATATTTATCTAATCCTTTTTTGTAGGGATTAACTAAAATTGTATTGTTAACTTCTTCTGCTAATTCCTCTTCATTAGATTGTTTGGCTCTATCCCGTAAAGCAGCAAGAAGAATAAAAACAGTTGTTAAACGCTGCTGTCCATCAATTAATAGATATTTTGTTACTCCTTCAGGTAAGGATGTGGTGGGCATAGTAACAATAGAACCCATGAAGTGAGGACGGGGGTTATCTGTACTACAAAGTTCTACGAGGTCATCCCACAACACTTGCCATTCAGATTTTTTCCAACTGTAAGGTCGCTGAAACAAAGGAACGAGGTATTGTTTTGTTCCTTCAATAATCTGTTGTAACTTAGTTTCTGAGGCTTGCATTGGTGAACTTTTCTCCATACCGTATACCGATAGTATTCCCAGATTTGAGAAATTTTAACCTTGTTTACCCTTAGACTTGGCTTATGGCTGTTTTGCCATGAAAGAAGCTTCTTCGGTTGATTCGGTTAATGGATGTTGGTCGAAAAGAAAATCATTGACAGGGGGTATTGAATTAGAATGAGATGGAGTTTGAGGAATTTGTAAGTTCGCTATCGGTCGGTTCTGTGAAGGGTACATTAGAGTAGAAACAGCACAGAAATAGAGCGCGAAAAGAAAAGCTGGAAAAAGCAACTCATTAAGGGGAGCGTACATATTTTTCTCCTTGATTTTCAGGTGAGATTAGTGCTTGAAGCGATCAGCACTTGCTCGACTCAAAAGGCGTTAGCCAAATTCAGCTAGAGTTAAGAGAAATTTAAGATTGACTTATAACTGATAAAGTAATCCTAGAAAATGCTCAAGGTGTCTGTTATGAAATTCGCTGATTTATCACTAACTGCTTGAGAAAAAATCCAAGTTGTTCGTTGGGACAGGATTGTTGAAAAAATGAAGGGACTGAAGATCGGGAATCGGTTTTGAAGTATCGTAATGGGTAAGTAAGTAAAAATAAATTCTGGCTACTATGTTAAGAAATGTTACTTATGTTGACACTCTTGCTGTTCTCTGTTTGCTACTCTGAGGAATTAAAGGGACTAAAAATGGGTATGATTTGGGTATTATATATTTTAGTTATCAACTAAAAGCTTTATATATAGCAATCCTATATGAATTGTGAAAAGGCATCAAATCTTTTCAAGTTAGGAAAATTAAAAAGATTATACTTAGCAAAAAATTGAAATAAAAAAT
>JBGTNM010000299.1:0-3353 GCA_041743025.1 Microcystaceae cyanobacterium | reverse complement strand
GATCAATCAACTGTTTTGTTTCGTCTGAAATAGTAATTTTAGTCGGATTATCAACGAATTGACGACCGCAACTTTGACATTGATGTTTTGGCTTACCCTGATGAACTGAACCATTTTTAATCAGGTGGCTAGAACCACAGGTAGGACAGACTCTTTCTGGGAGTTCTTCACACTTGTTTCTAGATGATTCTAGCAACTCTCGTGCTATTTTGGACAACAGCATCATGAATGAGGAAAGTAAGAATGTAAAAATAGTTGTTATCAAGAATCCTAATTTATGGGTGATTATTTAGAAATTAATTGTATTAGCTAATATTGTACAGGATACTTATGGGACATGGATTCTGTTTCACCACTACTTCCGTATCACTACCCTAATTTGGACCACGCCCCTTTGTTCACCATGCCAATCACTGCCAAACGCCTGCGCCTCTTAACTGTCAAAGCGTCCAAACCGACTCATCCCCTGTTTGTTTTCCTACCCGGAATGGACGGGACTGGACCGTCGCTCCGAACTCAGCTAACGGGACTCGGAACTGCCCTTAATATCTGCTGTCTGTCTATTCCCCCAGACGATTTAACCAACTGGGAAGGTTTGCTTGAGCAGGCCGCCAATTTGATTGAGGTCGAGTACAAACGGATTCCCACTCGGCCTATCTATCTGTGTGGCGAGTCTTTTGGCGGGTGTCTGGCGTTGAAACTAGCCGCTCACTTCCCCCAATTATGTGATCGTCTGATTTTAGTCAATCCCCCTGTAAGCCCCCAACCCTGGATGGATTGGGGTGCTTCGGTGACTCAGTGGCTGCCAGACCCCCTTTACCAAATATCAGCACTGGGATTGCTGCCGTTTCTGATTGCACCACGGCGTGTCTCCCACCAAAGTCGCCGAGCTTTATTAGCGGCTATGCGATCCGTAACGCCGCGAAGTGCGGCTTGGAGGCTTTCCTTACTCAGCCAGTTTACTCTTGAAGAACTGCCTTTAAAGTACATCAATCAGCCCATTTTAGTCCTGGCCGCAGGATCTGACCAACTCCTACCTTCAGAGGCTGAGGCAGAGAGATTAATCAGTTATTTGCCCAATGCCCAGAAGATCCTCCTGCCTGAAAGTGGTCATGCTTGTTTGTTTGAAACGGAGGTCATACTGGGCGACATCCTACGCTCGCAGCGTTTTTATGACGCATGGTGATGTTTCAAATGTGTTGGTCACTGCTTTTAAACCTTTCTACAATGACTTATTCAGACCGCTTACCCGCACTTCTCAAACATGACCCGATAATCGTTCCCCTCAAGTTTTAGACGATGGGATGTTGATAAAAAGGGAAATCCACATAGCCTTGGGCTTCGGACGAGTACCAATCTTTCATCTGCGCTTCGGGATTAAGTGGCCATCCGTGAGCAAAACGCTCTACGAGATCGGGGTTACTGATGAAAGGCCGTCCGAAGGCGATCAGATCGGCCTGGTTAGAGCGAATCGCTTCGGCGGCTGTTTTTTGAGTGTAGCCACAGTTTCCGATTATTGCTTGACTGAAGACCTGACGGAATTCGGCTAGAGTCATCGGTTCCCCTAGCTCATGGAATCCAAACCCCAAACCATCCAGGACATGGAGGTAAGCCAATCCATAGGCATTAAGTTGCTCGGCCACATAAAGGAAGGTTTCTCGATAATCAGGCGAACCCATGTCGTTATAGATGCCATTGGGTGATAACCTGACTCCCACCCGCGAAGCTGGCCAGACGGTTAAGATCGCCTCGACGACTTCCTTCAAAAATCGATAACGATTTTCTAAGCTTCCACCATAGCGATCGCTGCGTTGGTTGGTCTTGGATTGGAGGAACGTATCGATCAGATAACCGTTAGCTCCATGAATTTCAATCCCGTCAAATCCAGCATCTCTTGCGCGTTTGGCAGCCTTGCGGTAATCTTCGACTACGCTAGGAACCTCTTCAGTCTCTAAGGCTCTGGGTGTTTCGTAAGGCTGCTTGCCGATGGGGGTATGGATTGACTCTCCGTTAATCTTGAGCGCTGAAGGAGCGACGGGAAGACCCTCCGCTTCATGAAAGCTACTATGGGAAGCCCGTCCACAATGCCACAGCTGGAGGAAGAACGGGGTTCCTTTGGCGTGAACCGCTTCAATCACCTCTTTCCAGGCTTCGGCTTGTGTCGAAGTATAGATACCAGGGCTGTTTTCCCAACCATTAGCTTGTGCGGAGATCACCGTCGCCTCCGTAATCAGTAGCCCCGCCGAGGCTCTTTGAGCGTAGTACTCGGCCATCAAAGGGTTAGCCAGCCTGGCTTCTCCGGCGCGGGCGCGAGTCATTGGAGCCATGACAACTCGGTTTTTTAGAGAGAGTCCTTGTAAATCAAAAGGAGATAGAAGTGCCAGGGAAGTTTGTACACTCATGAGCTAATCAGTTTCTAGTTTTGAGGGTTGCTCCATATTCTATCAACTTCCGCTCAAAACTCTAAATGGTCAACGTGACTCAATCCTCTTCCATTAATTAACCTTTCTGTGAGTCGAGTGTAACGCTGTTGCTCCGAATGTTGTTTGACAGCGATCGCTATAGCCTTACTTGACCCGACCAAGATGACCAGCTTTTTCCCTCTGGTGATCGCCGTATAAATCAAATTACGAGAGAGCATCACATAATGCTGCAAATACAAAGGTAAGATGACAACTGGATACTCACTACCCTGACTCTTATGTATCGTGATGCTATACGCTAAGGTGATTTCATTGAGGTCAGCATAATCATAAGTGACTTCTCGCTCATCAATTTGAACGAGCATCTCCTGTTCGGTTGGGTCAATTTGGAGAATCGTTCCCAAGTCACCATTGTACACCTCCCTGTCATAATCATTTTTCAGTTGTATTATGCGATCGCCCTCTCGGAAAACCATGCCACCTCGATTAATCTCAGCCTTATTAGGGTTTGGAGGATTGAGCAATTGCTGGAGAACACCATTAAGGTTCCGTGTCCCAACAACACCCCTAGTCATTGGACAGAGGACTTGAACATCGCTTGCTGGATTGAAACCAAGCTGTGGGATTAAACCCTGAAGTAGTTCACCGATTATTTGTACGCCGTGTTCGGGTTCAGTTCCGCCATTATGCCACAGACAATCCGATTGAGGTTTCTCTGAGATAGTTTCAAGTTGAGGATACTGACCTTTGTTGATCTGATGGGCGACTCGAATAATGGCACTACTAGCTGCTTGTCGGAAGACTTGGGTAAGTCGTACCACAGGAATCCGTTCTGAGTTGATCAAATCTCTGAGAATATTTCCAGGCCCGACCGAAGGAAGTTGGTCGATGTCACCAACGAGTAGCACTTGGGTTTCAGGCGGGATCGCC
>JBGTNM010000298.1:0-5797 GCA_041743025.1 Microcystaceae cyanobacterium | reverse complement strand
TGTCCTTGTTCTAGCGGTGTTGCGAGATTATCAACAAACCTTCTGCTCCCAAGTGCTGGCACTACTGCGGCAAGGAGAAACTCGCATTCTGGGAGTCGCCGCCACGGGAGCAGGCAAAACGGTGATGGCGGCTTTTCTCATTGAGCAGTTATTGAGAGGGGGACAGCGCGTTTTGTTTGTCGTCCACCGCGACATTTTAATCCAACAGACGCTCGATAAAGTGATGAGCTTTGGTTTAGAAGCAGGGGTCATCGCCGGGCGCTACAAGGAGAAGCGCTCCTGTCGATTGCAGGTGGCCTCCGTGCAGACGTTGAGCCGCCGCGACATCAGTTGGTTTGCTTTCAAAGTGGCTTTCTTCGATGAGTGTCACATTACCAGTTGGGCGGCTCCCTCTCTCAAGTTATTCCCACTGCTGGAAAACAATCCCCGCGACACAAGAGCCTGTGTCGGATTAACAGCAACTCCCTGGCGGACTTCTTCAGGACAGTCGATGTGGCTCACGCTAAGGCACTCGCGATGGCTTTTTCTGCCAAAGGTCTTCCCGCCGCTTGGGTGGACGGCACGATATCTTATCAGGAACGAGAAACTCGCTATAACGCACTGGCAGCCGGAAAACTTCTGGTACTCGCTAGTTGCGAGGCACTCGCTGAAGGCTTTGATGTGCCGGCTGTTTCCTGCGTCCTGCTAGCACGTCCTACTCAGAGCCGCGCTAAGTACGTTCAGCAATTGGGCAGGGGGTTAAGGTTGGCTCCTGACAAGACCGATTGCTTGATACTGGATGCGGCAGGATTGGTACTGCGCTTTGGCTTTGTTGAAGATCTCAGTTCTGAAGACTTTACTCTCAACCCTAGCGAGGCTGGTAAGTCCCGTCCCGCACCGATTAAGCTCTGCCCCAAGTGCGCTCGCTATCTGCCCAGCTTCCACACAAGCTGCCCCCACTGCCGACATCAATTTCCCCCTCCTCCCAAGTACCTGCCTCAAGCAGGAGAATTCCAAAGAGTGCTGCACCCTGTCGATGCTGAGCGGATGGCGGCACTGCATTCGTGGCTTACTCAAGCACTCAGTAAAGGTTTTGACCCTACTTGGGCCCGACATCGCTATCGCGACAAGTACGGGCAATTGCCGCCGGACGATTGGTTGCGGGGCGCTCTCTACGGGGAAAATCCGACCCGTTCTTCCTTCAAAGAGTACGAACAGAAGCTCATGCAGATTGGACAGCACTCTCGATTATCAGGAACTCAATTGCAGCAATGGGTACAGAAACATCTGGGGGCTGAATTGGGGGCAGATTTTAATACCTAAATTTAATACCTAAATTTAATACCTAAATTTAATACCTGAATTTAATACCTAAATTTGATACCTAAATTTGATACCCAAATTTGATACCCAAATTTGAGCCTGACAAATTCAAAGTTTTATGTTTAGATAACTTTTAAGTCTTTGTTTTTCCCAATATGGTGAATGAAGAAATTAATCGATTTAACAATCTCAAATAAGCAACAAATGTCAGTTCAGCAAAGCCTCTACCCATCTAGGTTAAGGAAAGGGATCTTTGGTTTCCTGGTTAAACTTTCCGTCGGATTGTCGGCTCTCCCTATGACCTTACTCGCTTCTCCTTCCGAAGCAGCTATCATTAAAGAGATGAACTTTGAATCAGGAGATTTCAACAATGTAGCTAGACAATTTCAGGAAAAACGGTGTAGTGATAGTCAAGCCTATATTGATGGTAGCTTGTTCAAAATAACTCAAAAAGTGGCCAGAGAAGGCAGAAATTCGGTAAGACATCATCTCCAAAATTGTGATGAGCGCAGTGAATTAGCTGTCCCTGGACTGAAGGTCAATCAAGAATACTGGAGCGGCTGGAGCTATTTATTTCCCAAAGATTTTTTCAAACCAAACCCCGGTCAGACAAAAGGACTGCATACGGTCATTCAACAGATGGGCTACAAGGATGCTTGGAGAGAGCAAACTTCCGGAAAAATGCTAGTTGAATGCAATAAAAAATATACTCAGAATGGCATTGAAAAAACGGGAGGTGCGCCTGGTAATCACTTGACGATCAAGCCGATAGGTGAGCAGTACCAATACAAGTATTCGCTCAAATCCTATCAAGGAAAAGATGAGCTAGGAAGAGCTATTTTTGGCTGTCAACATTTCACGATTCCTGCCCAACTCGATCAATGGGAAGACTTTGTGATTAACTTTAAGTATGCCGATGACCCTGATGAAGGATTTTTTAAGCTGTGGAAAAACGGACAGCTTTACATTGATGAAAAAATGGCAATGACAAGACCTGGAGTTGATTTATTAGATCACTGGAAAATTGGTGGCTATGTCGGCGATCCAGGTAATGTGAGATCTACCTCAAATTGAAACGGCGATCGCTGCTAAGAACGGTCAAGGCTTTTTGGTCATCACTCATCTGCGAGAAGTTTATTATCTCCCTCGACATTGCCTAATCGGAGAAAGTAACAGAGGAAAAGCCAGGTTATTCCTCCCTAATATTTGCTCTATTACTTTTTATTTTCGCCTTGATCGTTTTAATCTTTTTTCTACTATTATATTTCCGAGAAATAGAAACTTAGCATTTTTCTGATTCTGAGGTTACTTTTTTCATCAAATTAAGTTCGCCTTTTCTCATAGCAGCAAAACGCTCTAAGAATGCTCGACTTGGTAGTTTCATCGGCAACATCGAGCAAATGTTAACTGAATTCAATTTCCTGACTCAAATTGGAAAATGACCCAATCAACGAACAATTTAATCGGAATTTTAGTAAGTATCATCAGTTTGACGGCTTGCGTTTACGGCTGGCTGAATCGACCCCACTCTCAGTTTTATCAATTTTGTACCGGAGTGAACGTAGGGCTTTTGGCTATTCACACGCATGAATTGGTTAATAATAAACGTCGAGAAAAAGAGACGCGAGAACGAATTCAACAACAGGAGCAAGAATCACAGAAATCTTTGAGGGGGGAAAATTGCCAAAAATGCCATTATTATCACGGCAGCAAGTACGGCGGAGTCTTTTTAATCTGCGCCGTCCATCCTCAAGGGCAAGAAAATTGTGCTGATTTCGTTGAGAAATCAGCACAAAAAAGTTAGAAAACGGACACACTGGAAAAACTAAAAGTATCAGCTAGGAGAAACAACCATGAGACAACCACCTGACACCATCAAAATTCCCTACTCGACCTATCAAAACCTACTTGACCACCTCCAGATTCACGCCTCAACTGATGGGTGGGCAGCTTCAGTACTGAAGGAACTAGAGGAGGAATCCCAGCCCATCTTCACCCTGCCTTCCTGCTTAACTTTTCACGCCAAAGTTAACTAATTCGCTTTCTCCGAATGGCTCGAAACCCTCCAATTTTAACTGACAGCTTCCTCTTGCTTACCGCCGTGATTTCATGGCGGTTTTTTCTGAGTTCTTTTTAAATTTTTTGAGGTCAGGATTAAGCTAAATAATGATTGCTTTTTCGTTGATTTGTGGTACTCTAGATAAGGGTGCAAGCTTGCCAACAAAACGATAGTTGCAATTATTAAGCTTTCAATTTTTAGAAGGGAATCTTTCATGCCGTCTGTTTCCCTTGGGGCATTTCATCAGGGAATCCCGCCTATCGGGTTAAGACTCTGCTTGAGAAGAGCGAATCCCCCTTGGCGGACAAATGTGCGGTTGTGGTTTCCCTTAGCCAGTTTTGGAGTAAACTAAAACAAATGACAGACGATTAGCGTCTGAAAATTCATGGAAACGAGAGCAACTGGAAAAAGCCCTAAAATGCTGAACGCCGTCCCGGTTGGCAACCTAAATGGACGACGCTCTATCTTGGGGCTTTTTTTGGGGTTCTCTGTTCCCTCACTGATGGAGGTACAGAACTGAGAAAGGAAAACTATTAAATTACTGATTCGTTGCTGCTTCGTCCCTAAGTGGAAGAAGTTAGACTGCAATTGTTTTTATCTTAAAACATAATTGCGGTATAAGCAAGCTTTGTCTAATTTTTTCTGGTTCTGCCTGGACGATAAATTAGGCGAATTCAGTATTTGGGTGATTTAATCAGCTTTTTCTCGCTTAATAACCTCCATTAGTGGTTCTAATCTCATTTCAGGGAGAACCGCAATGGCTAACGGCATAATTTAGAGATTTAAGGGAGACGGCGGCGGGCGCAGAGCGCTCGCGGCTGACTTCTGCAAGGGTGAGCGCGCCCTCCGCCGTGCAACGTCACTGGCAATTTAAGTGACGTGAGGGGATTTTTGTGCTTTTTTCCCCTGTACGCCCCAAAAGTTTCTCATTGGACGAACTCATCGCAGGCTCTGCCTTCTAAAGGCGGAGTACCGATAACTCGCTACAAAACCCACCAAACCGGAGATTTTATGACACCTCAATTCAATTCTTTGCTCCCCGCACACATCCAACAAGCGCACTGGGATGAGTGGGTCAATGGCTCAGCCATTGACCCTGCTCTGACTGCCCTCAACCTACATTCCCTTTCTGGTACGGCTCCTCACGACTATTTACTGTATTCAGACAAACTATCCCGACGTAATGATGGACGGCTCTCTCAAGGCCTTCTCCGGCAATACCGTCACTTAGAAGCTGGGGGTTGGTGGTGTTCGGGAGTTGACCCCCTCACCGGAGAAGACAGTCTTTGGGGTTGCTTCAAACCGGATGCCCCCCGCTCTAACACTGACGGCAAACCGATCAAATACGAACATCCGCCCAAAACGGAGACAGGCATCTTTGCCTTGCGTGTTCCCCTATCCTTGTTAGCCAAGATAGGCTCTAGCTGCCAACAGTCATTATCGACCGAACAGCCCTTCTGGTCGCAGGTCATCGCCAACGCCGACATTCCCCTGGTGATCACCGAGGGAGCCAAGAAAGCCGGAGCGATTCTCACCACCGGCTACAGTGCGATCGCCCTCCCTGGTATTTACAATGGTTATCGCACTCCCAAAGATGTAGAGGGTAACAAGACAGGTTCCCCCTCCCTCATTCCCCAACTACTGGCCTTTGCCACACCGGGACGCAAAATTGTTTTCGCCTTCGACTCTGAGACCAAGCCGACAACAATCCGTAACGTCAATACAGCCATTCAAACAACAGCCAAGCTACTTGAAGACAGAGGTTGCCAATGTTATATCGCCACTTGGACAAAACAACATAAAGGAGTAGATGATTTAATAGCCGCTCAGGGAGAACAAGCTTTCGAGAAGGCGGTTTCCCTGGCTAAACCCCTCGCCTTATGGCAAGTTTTCCAGTTAAAACAACTCACCTATCCCATTTCAGTTGAAATTGACCCAAAACTGAGGTACTTACCCGACCTAGAGATTCCTCCTTCTGCCCAGTTAATCGCTCTCAAAGCCAGAAAGGGACGGGGCAAGACCCGACAGTTAGCGCTCATTGTCGAGAGAGCCATTTCTCAAGGTCGTCCCGCCCTCATCCTCTGCCATCGCCGTCAGCTAGTCGAGGAACTCTGCCGTCGCTGCGGCATCAATACGATTACCGAGTGGCGCAGTAGCGAAACCGGAAGGTTGCTCGGTTATGGGTTATGCGTGGATTCGCTACGACGCGACTGCCAAGCGGCTTTTGACCCCACCGCTTGGGAAGATGCCGTCGTGATTATTGACGAAGTGGAACAGGTGTTGTGGCATCTGTTAGATGCCGATACCGAAGTCAAGAAGCACCGCGTCGAAATCTTACGCAACTTGCGCCAACTGCTACGTAGTGTTATCTCATCGGAATGGGGCCAGATTGTGATTTCGGATGCAGACTTGAGCGATGTCAGCCTCGATTACCTG
>JBGTNM010000297.1:0-9289 GCA_041743025.1 Microcystaceae cyanobacterium | reverse complement strand
AAAGCGTTGGACTTCTACCAGCAAGCTTTAGTTATTATGCGAGAAGTGGGCGATCGCTCTGGGGAAGGCACGACTCTCGATAATATTGGCTTAGTTTACCATAATCTGGGACAGTACCCTAAAGCGTTAGACTTCTACCAGCAAGCTTTAGTCATTAGACGAGAAGTAGGCGATCGCTCAGGTGAAGGCACGACTCTCAATAATATTGGCGGGGTTTACGATAATTTGGGACAGTACCCCAAAGCGTTAGACTTCTTCCAGCAAGCTTTAGTCATTATACGAGAAGTAGGCGATCGCTCAGGGGAAGGCAGGACACTCAGTAATATTGGCGGGGTTTACGATAGTCTGGGACAGTACCCTAAAGCGTTAGACTTCTACCAGCAAGCTTTAGTCATTAGACGAGAAGTAGGTGATCGCTCAGGTGAAGGCACGACTCTCAATAATATTGGCTTAGTTTACGATAATCTGGGACAGTACCCTAAAGCGTTAGATTACTACCAGCAAGCTTTAGTTATAAAGAGAGAAGTGGGCGATCGCTCTGGGGAAGGCACGACACTTAATAATATTGGCGAAGTTTACCGTAGTCTGGGACAGTACCCCAAAGCTTTAGACTTCTACCAGCAAGCTTTAGTCATAACGCGAGAAGTGGGCGATCGCTCTGGGGAAGGCAAGACGCTGCATAATATTGGTTATCTGCTAGAAACGCAAAAGCAACCTCAACTGGCTATTATCTTTTTTAAGGAATCAGTTAACACTTACGAAATCATCCGTCAAGATAATAAAGGACTGTCTAAAGAACAGCAAGAATCTTATACTGAAACCGTTGCCGATACCTACCGCAAATTAGCCGATCTTCTCCTGCAACAAGATAGAATCCTGGAAGCGCAGCGCGTACTAGATTTACTCAAAGTGCAGGAATTAGATGATTACCTGCGAGGAGTGCGAGGCAATGAGAATACACAGCAAGGCGTTGAGAATCTGCCCCCAGAACAGCAAATTTTAGCCCAATACAGTCAACTACAAGATCGTGCCATTGCCAGTGGTAAAGAATTAGCGCAATTGCGGAAAATTCCCGATGCACAACGCACCACCGCACAAAAGCAACGTATCGTCGAACTCGATGCACAACAAAAGGAAATTGTCAAGCAATATGCTGAATTTACCCGCCGTGATGATATTGTCGCTTATGTGCAGCAGTTGACGCAAACTGCCCAAGACCAAAACCTGAAACTCGCTAGCTTGCGGAATATGGCAGATAACCTGAGAAACCTGCAACAAAATGCGGTTTTACTCTATCCTTTGGTGTTAGATGATCGTATAGAACTAATTCTATCTACTCCCGATTCTCCCCCAATTCGCCGCACGGTTAATGTGAAGAAAGAGGAATTAAACCAAGCGATTTTAGCCTTTCGTCAAGCTTTAGACGATCCTAGCAGTAATGCGACCGTTCCTGCCCAAAAACTCTATAATTGGCTGATTAAACCCCTAGAAAAAGACCTCGCTGCTGCCGAAGCGAAAACAATTATCTACGCACCTGATAGCATTTTGCGCTATATTCCCTTAGCAGCCCTTTATGATGGCAAACAGTGGTTAGTGGAGAAGTATGCCGTTAATCACATTACAGCAGCTAGTCTGACCGATTTTAATACTAAACCGCAAGTCGAACTGAAAGTTTTAGCAGGTGCTTTTAGTCAAGGTAATTATCCCATTCCCCTCGGAAAACGCCAAGTGGATTTTAGGGGATTGCCTTTTGCTGGTAAGGAGGTTGAAGGGTTAGCAGCGATTATTCCCAAAACCACTCAGTTAATTGATGCTGAATTTAGTAAGAAATCGACAATTCCCCAGATGGATGATTTTACAGTCGTTCATTTTGCCACTCATGCGGCGTTTGTGTCGGGTAGTCCTGATGATTCGGTGATTTTGTTTGGCAATGGGGAATGGATAACGCTTGCAGAGGTGAGGGATAGCTGGTTTTTGACGAATGTGGATTTAGTGGTGTTGAGCGCTTGTGAGACGGGAGTTGGCGGAGAGTTAGGGAATGGGGAGGAAATCTTAGGTTTTGGCTATTTAATGCAAAATGCGGGGGCAAGGGCGGCTATAGCGTCTCTGTGGTCGGTGGATGATGGGGGTACGCAGGTGTTAATGAATGCTTTCTATAATATTCTTCAGACGGGTAAAGTATCAAAAGCGGAAGCGTTGCGTCAAGCACAAGTGGCTTTGATTCAAGCAGATGAAACCTTATTGAGTCAACAGCGAGGGGGACTAGGTGTTGTTGCGGAAAGTTTGCCGCCGAAAGTGAAGGATTCTCTAACTCATCCCTATTATTGGGCGCCGTTTATTCTGATTGGCAATGGATTGTAAATAGATTAAGGTGGGCAATGCCCACCCTACTAAATCGCCATGAAACAACCATCATTGATCAAAAAATGCTCGCTTTTTTTAGTTATCGGCTTATTGGGAACGTTTACAGCCAGTAGCTTGCCTTCAGTCGAGGCGCAATCTTCTGCGTCCCAGCCTCAAGTCAAAATCGCTAAATCTCTGTCTTCTTTTAACCTAAAAGCCGATTCTGACCCGATTTTACCCGCTAATCTCAAGCAAGTAAAACGGCCTGGTGATAGATCGCGAGCCGTTCTGGGGGATGATAATCGTGTAGCGATGACGAGTACCGATTATCCTTGGTCAGCGATTGGTAGGGTTTTAGGCGCGAGGGCAAACGGGGATATCTATCAGTGTACAGGCGTTTTAATTGCGCCCGATATCGTGCTAACTAACGCGCATTGCTTGATCGATCCCAAAACCCACCAACCGAGTCCCACCATTGCCTTTGAACCGAATTTGATTGATGGGACGCTTAAAGAAGAAGGCGATCGCGCTTGGGTCGTTGAAGGCGTTTACGGCACGGATTTTAAAGAGGATAGTTTCCCCAATCCTGACGACTGGGCCATTTTAAAAATTGATCGCCCTCTCGGAGAGAAATACGGTACTCTGCGCTGGCAACCCGTAGCTACCACTCTTTTAGTGCAAAATCCAGGCAATTTTATCATGGTTGGTTATTCAGGCGATTTTCCGCAAAATAAACCTGGAGAAACCGCTTCTGCCCACATGGGTTGCAGTATTGTCGGGGAAACTGATAACGTATTGACCCATACCTGCGACACGACAGGCGGATCTTCTGGTGGCCCAATTTTGGGAGTCATTAACAACGAGTTTTTGGTCGTGGGACTCAATTCTGCCGAAATTATCAATGTGGAGAATCGCGAAGGGGTTAACTTCGCCGTCAAAATTTCCCGCATTGCCGAACAACTTAGATAGTGAATAGTTAATAGTGAATAGTTAACTGTTATTGCATTCACTATCAACTATCAACTATCAACTATCAACTATCAACTATTCCCAAGATGTCCCCGATCATCCTAGACTTGACATGAGAGGTTTATCAGGCAATCACGAGGTTTTCCTGTGAAAAGAGTTCTAGCCATCATTTTAGGCGGCGGTGCGGGCACTCGCCTGTATCCCTTAACCAAGCTGCGGGCCAAACCTGCCGTCCCTTTGGCGGGGAAATATCGTTTGATTGACATTCCCGTTAGCAACTGCATCAATGCTGAAATCCTGAAAATTTACGTTTTGACGCAATTTAACTCGGCTTCTCTCAACCGACATCTGTCCCGTACCTACAATTTTGCTGGGTTTTCGGAAGGGTTTGTCGAGGTACTAGCGGCCCAGCAAACGGCTGAAAATCCTAGTTGGTTCCAGGGAACAGCCGATGCAGTTCGCCAGTATCTTTGGCTGTTTCAAGAGTGGAATAATGTCGATGAATTTCTCATTCTTTCAGGCGATCATCTCTATCGCATGGACTACAGTTTGTTCATCCAACGCCATCGCGAAACCAACGCCGATATTACTTTATCGGTTGTGCCAATTGACGAAAAACGGGCTTCTAGCTTTGGATTGATGAAAATTGATGATCAAGGCAGGGTGATTGACTTTTCTGAAAAGCCCAAGGGTGAAGCCCTCAAACAGATGCAAGTCGATACCACTGTTCTCGGACTATCAGCAGAAGATGCCAAAATCAGTCCTTATATTGCCTCAATGGGAATTTATGTCTTTAAAAAAGATGTTCTGATGGACTTATTGAATGCCAATTCTGAACAGACTGATTTTGGCAAAGAAATTATTCCGGCATCTGCCCAAGATTACAACGTTCAGGCTTACTTGTTTGATGGCTATTGGGAAGATATTGGAACCATTGAATCGTTTTATGAAGCAAATTTGGCTCTAACACGCCAGCCATCGCCATCTTTTAGCTTTCACGACGAACAATTCCCCATTTATACCCGCTCTCGCTATCTTCCACCGACGAAGATGCTCAACTGTACGGTGACGGAAACGATGATTAGTGAAGGCTGCATTCTCAAAGATTGCCGCATCCATCATTGCGTCTTAGGCATTCGCACACGGATAGAATCTAACTGCGTGATTGAAGATACGATGGTCATGGGAGCCGACTTCTACGAATCTACGCCAGAACGCGCATCTTGCAAAGAAGTAGGGAGAACGCCTGTTGGCATCGGGGAAGGCAGCACAATTCGACGCGCCATTGTCGATAAAAATGCCCGAATTGGCTGCAATGTCGTTCTTGTTAACAAAGAAAACATCGAAGAAGCTGAGCGCGAGGAACTCGGATACTACATCCGCAATGGCATTATTGTCATTCTCAAAAATGCCACCATTGCTGATGGAACTATTATTTAGGTAATTAATATCAAATCGGGTAAATAACCCACCTATCCGTAGGGGCATAACACTGTTATGCCCCTACTGTTATACCCCTACACTCATTCCTACAGATTTGATGCTAGTTATCGAGTTAACATCTCAGACTTTTCCTTAAATTCATTGATTTCGCTACAGACTTCATAAAAATCGGTTACAGGCGCTCTGAGAAATAGTGGAGTCATTTCAGCTACAATGGCTTGATGAATGTCGCTTTGATTGGGTTCTACGTCTTCCATTTTATCCCAGATAATGACGGCAATCCCTTCGTCCGTACCCCCCGTTTTTTGCAAAAGAAATGCCCCTTTAAAGCCTTGTTGATAAGTGGAAATGGCTTTTGCGTACAAAGTTTGAGCATCCGCAAACCGACCATGTTTAAATTCACCGATCGCGACGTAAGCATACTTATGTTTGAGGAAATCAAAAAACTCTTCTGGTCGAGTGGCAGAAATGGAGCAACCATCAAATTCGCTACAGACTTCATAAAAATCTGTCATGGGAGCTTTGAGAAATAAGGGAGACATTTCATCTACAATTGCTTGATGAATGTCACTTTGATTCGCTTCCCAATCTTCAATTTTGTTCCATATAATAACAGCAATGCCTTCATCTGTCCCCGGTTTTTGCAGGAGGAATGCTCCTTTGAAGCCTTTTTGGTAAGTAGAAACGGCTTTTTCATACAAGCGTTGGGCTTCAGCAAATCGACCGTGTTTGAATTCACCGATCGCAACGTAAGCATAGTTATGTTTGAGGCAATTCAGAAAATCTTCTGACATGGCGTTCTCCTAAAAATGAGCGAGAATTTTAAAAAATGTGGGAGAGAAAATGGCTTTCTCGACATCGACATCTCTTTTCTGACTAAATCCTTTGAACTGCCCAGGAAATTGAGCTATTACGCTTTTTCCTGCTTGTATAGCAAGCAAAGCAAAGATTAGGACATAGAGTGATTATATTATTTATTTTACCCTAAGTAACTGACGCTACTTCTCAAATCTGTCTAATCGTTTCGCTTAGTGCTGCGTTAATGCTCTGGGTTACCCCTTGTTCCAGAGCTTGTCGCGTTCTCGAATGGCTAAAGCATGGGCGGGAAATTCTTCGTAATCCGCTAGCGTTGTGACAGTTTGCTTGACGCGATCATAGCCTTCTGACGTTAAATAAGCTAAAGTAGAGCGCTTGAGAAAATCAAACACCGAGACGGCAGAATAGGAACGGGCAAATCCCCCTGTCGGCAACACGGCATTGACCCCAATGGCATAAGTGGCAGCCGAAGAAGGCGTATATTGTCCGAGTAAAATCTCTCCGGCATTTTTGATCTCTCCCACTACACTAAAGGGGTCGCTGACCAGGATTTCCAGGTGTTCGGGGGCGTAGTCGTTGATAAAATCAATCGATTGAGTCAAGCTATTCGTTAAAACAATCCCCCCATAAGCGGCGAGTCCTTGTTCGCAAAACTCCCGCCGCCAAGCAGGAATCTGCTGGAGGTAGGTGCTGGCCAATTGACTGACTTGCTGGGCAACGCTTTCGCTGTGAGTAACTAATAAGGCGGCAGAATCGGCACCGTGTTCGGCCTCAATTAGTAAATCGAGGGCAGCTAGTTGAGGGTTGGTGGTTTCGTCCGCTAAAATAATCGATTCACTCGGCCCCGCCGGCAATCCGACATCAACCGTTCCAAAGAGAATTCGCTTGGCTGCGGCCCCATAAATGCTGCAAGGGCCGGTCAGTTTGTCCACTTTGGGGACGGTGGCGGTTCCCAAGGCCATCGCTGCCAATGCTTGTACTCCGCCTAATTTATAAACTTCCTTTACTCCAGCCATCTGTGCTACCACTAGCGAGACGGGTTCGATATGGCCTGCTTTGTCGGGAGGGGTACAGACGACAATTTTCTTGACTCCCGCCACCATTGCCGGAACTGCTAGCATGAGCATCATCGAAGGAAACGCGCCTTTGCCTCTGGGAACGTACAAGCCGACACTAGGGAGAGGACTAATTTTTTCGCCCGCAAAAACGCCTTTGTCAATTTCTGCAAGTTGAATTTCTTCAGGCATCTGGCGTTGGTGGACTTCTCGAATGTTATGAAAGGCTTGTTCGACGGCGGTTTTGACCTTTGGTTCAATTAATTGGTTCGCCAAAGCGAATTCTGCCGCAGTAACCTGTATATTTTCGGCTGTGGCTCCCACATAGTCGAATTTACGGGCATATTCAATGACACCTGCATCCCCGTCTTGCCGAATGCGATCAATGATCTCTTGGGCAATGGGTAGAACCTGGTCAATGTCTAATTCTGAGCGTCGTTTCAGGCGGGCGAGGTCTTCGGCATTCATTTGAGACAATTTGAGAATTCTAATCACAAGCACTCTCCCCTAACAGTTGGCCGTACTATCATTGTAGGGTTCTCAATCAAAGCAGCAAAAAGGGTGAGATTGACCCACCCTCAAAGAATTGTTCAAATTGCTCGCAATTTTTCAGATTTTAGACGCTGAACTAGTTGGCGGCAATAACGGGTTGCTTGCGTAGCATTTCAAAGTAATCTGCCCAGAATTGCTTTTGAGCGTCAAGCAACATTTTAGAGGTTTTTTCTTGAACTTCTAGGTAGGACTTGACGAGTTCTTCCTGAAATTTTAGGGTTTGTTCGAGATTCTCTGAGAAGTTGAAAGAAGGTGTGCCGTTAGGTAGGCTGGTCATCCAAGTCTCATAGAATTTTTTTTGCCAATCAAACAATTGTTTTGGATATTCTTCAAGAATTTTGGTGGCCATTGTTTATTTAACCGCTAGATACCCCATCCCAATTGGGTTGGAGAGGAAGCAGGGCGGAAACTACCGCTTCCTTGGTTTTTTTATCTACACTTTACTTCTATTATAAACCATTAGCTTTGTCAAGAAACTAACTGATTTTGTGGAAAATTGAGAAGTCATCAAACGCTAACTATTAATAACGCCGCTCGCCAAAAAATTGTTATGTCGCCTACAGTCTATTCCCATTTCATCGTTTATACTCATAGAGTTAAAGTTAATAAAGTCGTAATAATGTATTAGTTATTACAAATGTTGATTGACTTAGTTAGCTTAATCACACGCGCTAGCAAAGAGAAGGTTATCCTGTCAACAATGCCTTGACTAATGTTTAAATTTACCTAAAAAATTAATGGTTAAATTAAAGTCAATAGCCTTAAAATTATACTCTAATGTTTGTATTCTGTCAACGGTAGGCGATCGCAGTTGAATAACCAAAACTGAGTGATTACTTTAACCTAGATGAAGATTCAGGAATTAACGACCTCAAGTTTGAAGCCCTGTTGTAAATTGAAGTTACGAAATCCTTCTGAACGTATGCAAACTCACCTGACTAAACCCTTACAATTTGAACAGCAGCACGAGGAACGTCCTTTACGAATTGTTGCCTTGGGAGACAGCCTAATCTATGGTTTTGGAGATCCAGAGGGAGGTGGTTGGGTAGAACGCTTGCGCCGCCAGTGGATGTGTCTGGACGGATCGGGTCATGCCCTGTACAATTTAGGCATTCGCGGCAATGGCGTTACCCTGGTTTCTCAACGCTTAGAACAAGAATTCCGCCAGCGAGGAGAACTTAGAAACCGCCTTCCTGATTTAATCATTTTATCAGTCGGTGTTAACGACTCTCCGCGCGTCGGTCGTCAGGACGGACGTTTAATGACCGATTTTTCAGACTTTCAACACCAAATGGCACATTTACTAGAATCAGCACAACAATTGTGTCCGGTCTTGTTTGTCGGGATGGTTCCCGTTGACGAACACAAGATGCCGTTTCTCGACTGCTTATACTTCAATCATTTTGACCAATACCGCTATCAAGAAGCCACCAAACACGCCTGCCAGATACGCCACATTCCCTATTTAAATTTATTCGATTTGTGGATGAAACGAGGGGAAGATTGGCTGCGATCGCACCTGAGTAAAGACGGATTACACCCTAATGTCAAAGGTTACGAATCTTTATTAAATGATATCCTTAATTGGGAACCGATGAAAAAAATTGCACAGAAAGTTTAATGTAATATTAATTAAGGCAATAGGCAATAGAACACTATTAACTATTAACTATTAAGGATTGCCAGGAAATCCGGGAAAAAAGAGCTTGATGATGCCAGCAAACAAAGCACCAACAATGGCAACAAAGATTGTTCGGTTGGTAAATTCTAGGTTGTCTAGTCGTTTGTTGATTCCGCCTAATTCTCCTTTAATATTGGCTATGTCAACTCTAACCTTGATGACTTCCTCAGTTAAATTGTCTACTTTTTTCTCTAAATTGTCTACTTTCTTCTCTAAATTGCCTATTTTCTCGTTAAATCCCTGAAATTGTCCACTAATAAATTCTTTTAATTCTCTAAGATCTGATTCGGTTACGGTTGTCATTGCACTTCCCTCGCATCAGGTACTAATTACAGGCTATCACATTTAATTTATTACTGACACTTCATTCATAAGATAAAAACTGAATTCGAGGTTCTAAAGGATCTTCAACTAAACCAACGCCTTTGAA
>JBGTNM010000296.1:0-9226 GCA_041743025.1 Microcystaceae cyanobacterium | reverse complement strand
AGTATGGGTTGAAATTTTGCCCTCAAAGGTGCGTCCGGTGACTTGTACGTTGGTACTGAGGGGTTTTTTCGGGTTACGTGTATCAACAACTCCACCAACCGTGACTTGATCGCGATCGCAAATTCCCGCCAACTCTAACATAATATCGTCGGCGTGTTCCATGTTCTCTAAGGCTAAGATGCCATTAGTCTTGTCGAGTAATGCTTCAACTTCGGCATCACTCATCGCTCTCGCTTTTTCAACACTATATCCCGGAATGTGGGCAATATCTTCGCGAATTGTCGCCCTATATGCTTCCCAATTGGCGATTCCAACCCCGAAAGTAATTTTAACGCGGTGAATCTCAGCATAACTCTGTGCAGCTAAGGCGGCGGCGGCAGTTAACAGTCCGGGAGTTGCACCGCATCCTGTCAGGTAGGTAATGCCTGCTGCTTGCAGTTGTGCTTGCAGTTGTAACAACTGTTCAACGGCTGAGGTACGCTTGAGAGCATCCACTAACACGCCACGCCATCCTGACGTAATAAATTGCTTGGCGACATCTGCCATAAATGTGTTAGGCAGATTGGGTAGAGCGAGGAAATAACCGTCAACGGCTGTATTTTCGACTAATTCTTCAATACTGTGGTTACTTAAAGTGCCATAGGGTTCTAAATAGCCAACGGAACCCTGCTGGTGATAGGCTGCGATCGCGCTATCAGTTTCTAAACCTGTCTCACAGTAAGCATAGCCTTTTTGGTCGGCTGCGGCGACCAAAATCATGTCGTTTTTAGGTGCTAGCACTCTCGCGGCAGCTTGTCCGAGTCCTCCAAAGCCTAACACACCAACTTTCATGCGATTGGTACTCATTAATACGTTCTCTCGATGTCTTGCGTTAACACCTATTATCGGTCGTTTTGGGAAACACTTTATATAAATTAAACTGTTCTAAAGCCAGAAATTAAGGGTGAATATCTGGGCATTCTAAAAATAACCGCTTGTTCAGAGGATATTTTTTTATGACGATAACCCCTATTAGTGCGACTTTGACTGAAATAGATAGAGATGCCGTTAAAAAAGCGATCGCTACTATTAAAGAAAAGTTACCCTTTTTGATCGACATTACTACCGACGAGCGCAAAGCGTTACCGAAAATGGGTGATAAAAGTCGCGCCTTTGTCAGTAAGGCATTGGAGATAGCGACACAGAACCCAGACTTTTTACCGCGCTCATTTGACTTGGAAGAGATGCGAAAAGACGTACAATTATTTGAGGCGTTGTACCCTTTACTGCTATCCCTAAATCAGTTGCAGGAATTGGTGGATGATACTTGTTTAGCGGTGGGGAGTGAAGCTTATGCTGCTGCTCTACAGGTGTATAGCTACGCCAAAGCAAGTGGACAGAATGCGGGTTTAAATACAGTGGTGGAAGATATGGGACGACGGTTTGCTCGTAAATCTCGGAAAGTCAAGTCTCAAGAATCAACAATAGAGTCTGGAACCTGACAATTAGACTTAAAAGGTAAAAAGTTGGAGTTCAGAAAACGAAGTTTCGTATTCTCAGCTTCAACTTTCAACTTCAGAAAACAAAATTCCGAGTTCAGAGGTCAAAGTTTCATGTTAGGAAGTCGAGGTTCCGTGTTCAGAAGGCGAAAAGTGAAGATTAGAACGCGATCGCAAAAGAATTTCACTCTAACATCGTCTCAATCGAACGTTGTCATCAATTTTTGATGCTAGCATAGTATAAATGTTTCAGCTTTTTGTTGGCTAAAATGCCAAATCAAGATTATCAGTGGAAGCGGTTCTGGTGTCCTCAGTCAAGTCAGATTAACTTGGCGGAGGATGGTTATTTACCGAACCCAGAAACCGAGTGGGGAAAAATATACAATCGGGATTTAGTCGATTTTGACAATATATCTAATATACCCTGTCTAGTATTACTAGGCGAAGCTGGTATGGGTAAAACTACAACAGCCAAACGAGCCTATAACCAAGCATTTGAAAGGCTTAGCAACTCAGAAGATGTCTGTTTGTGGTTTGAACTTGGCGACTACGGTTCAAAGCAAGAAATAGATGATGAAATTTTCCACAACAAAACGTTTCAAGCTTGGCGTAAAGATAAACATAAACTTCACCTCTTTCTAGATAGCTTAGACGAAGGATTACTCTCTATTAAAATACTTGCCAGAATTCTCAGGCGTGAAATAGAAAAACTCCCTTGCGATCGCTTGTACTTTCGGATTACTTGTAGAACGGCTGATTGGTCATATAGTCTGGAACAGACTCTGCAAGAAAAATGGGGAAAAGATTATGTTGGAGTTTATGAATTAGCTCCTCTGCGTCGAGAAGATATCATTGAAACAGCAACTCAAGATGGGATAAATCCCGACGATTTTTTACAGGAAGTCTCTAATAGAAACGCGACATCCCTTGCTATAAAACCCGTCACCTTAAAATTTCTTATAAGTACCTACAAAAATAAACGCTTTCCCGCTTTTCAAAAAGATTTGTACGAACAGGGGTGTTTACAACTGTGTGAAGAAGTTAACTTAGATCGTCGTGATTCAGGTTTCATTGGTAAGCTAAGTAGTAGGCAGCGATTAATAGTAGCAGGACGAATTGCTGCTATGCTTATATTTGCTAATCGCTCTGCTATATGGACAAGTGCTGAATACGGCGATATGCCTCATTCTGATATAGCTGTTGAGAATTTTTTTATAGGAAAAGAAAGCATTAATCAGCAGGAATTTTTAGTTGACGAAGATTGTATTAAAGAGGTTTTATCAGTTACAGGGTTATTTTCTTCACGCGGATCGCATCGAATAGGTTTTGCTCATCAAACTTACGCTGAATTTTTAGCAGCATGGTATTTAATTCAATATAAAACGCCTTTGAAACAGATAATGAGCTTAATTGCCTTATCTAAAGATTCTAAACATAGGGTAATTCCACAGCTTTATCAGACAGCAGCATGGATAGCTAGTATGAGAACTGACGTATTTCAGGAAGTTATCAAAACCGATCCTGATGTACTACTTTATAGTGATTTAGCAACTACTAATGAAGCCTTTAAAGTAACCTTAGTTGACTCTTTACTCAAATTACATGATGAAGAAAAACTAGTCTATCAGTATAGAACTTTGCTATATAAAAATCTAAAACACTCAAAGCTACATGAACAACTAAACTCTTATATTTCTGATACTACTAAAAGTGTAAATGCTCGAATGGTAGCGATTGATATTGCCCAAATTTGTAATATAAAAGCTTTACAAGAAAGTCTTGCTGATGTTGCTCTTGCTCCTCAGCAACCTCATTGGGTTCGTATCAATGCAGCAACCGTAGTACGCTATATTGCCGATGAAAAAACTAAAGCAAGATTAAAACCGTTAGCAATTGCTAAAATTCAAAATGAAACAGAGGAAGAACTAAAGGGGTATGCACTTCAAGCAATATGGCCAAATTATATAACAGCAGAAGAGCTTTTTAGAAGCTTAACACAACCTGTAGCACCTTATATTGGCGGAACGTATCAGGATTTTATAGCGCAAGAACTTGGAAAATATCTTCAGCCATCAGATTTATTAGTAGCTCTTGAATGGTTGAAAAAACAGAAAAGCAGACACTATTTAAATTATTCTTTTAGGGAATTATCAGATGCAATTCTCTGGAAAGCTTGGGAACACATCGATCAAATAGAAATAAAACAGGAATTTTCTAAAATAGCGTATTTAAGACTTAAGCAACCTGACAACATTGTAGGCAATGACGACTTAGATCAAAAAGTATCCTTTAGGCAACAGTTAGAAAATAGCGATAGCAAGCGTCATCAACTGATAGAATCTATAATTTCTTTAATTTCAGAATCAGATAAAGACCCTAAGTGGTTAGTTTTTTACAGAACAGGAATAGTTCTTGACCAAGATTTCCCTTGGTTAATCGAATGCCTCCAAACATCACAAACTAAACAGACTCAACAAATTTGGGCCAAATTGATTTGGGGGAAGTTTAGATGCAATGAGATTAAATTTATAAATGCTGTTCTGCTAGCTAGCCAAACGAACCCAATATTAAGAGAACAATTTGCTTCTTTAATTGAGGCAGTTGAGTTAGATTCCTTAGAAGCACGGCAAGACAAGAAAAGATATTTAGAGGCTCAGGAATCGAACAATCAAAATAAAAAAACTCTTTTAGATCCTCCACCCAAAGAACGAATTCTTGAATTTTTGTGTAAAATTGAGGCTGGTGATTTTGGATGGTGGCCCTCTTTATGCTATGAAATGACTCTTAAAGCTGATAGTATCTATGACGGAGATCCATTTGAATCAAGTTTAACTACTCTTCCTGGTTGGTTGGAAGCAGATGATTTAACAAGAGAAAGAATTCTTAAAGCTGCTAAATTGTACCTCAGTCAAGGCACTCCCGAAAATCAAGCTTGGCTAGGAACAAACCAACTTCCTTGCTCTGCAATCGGTGGTTATCAAGCTTTACGTTTATTGTTACAGGAAGCACCAAATCTTATTTCTACTCTTTCTCCTGAAGAATGGCAAAAGTGGACAGCAATAATTATAAAATATCCTAATTGGGGACAAACTGAAGACGAGGAATATCGGCAGGAATTAGTTAAAAAAGCTTATCAAAATGCACCGATTGAATTTATTCGAGTTTTGATATTTTTAATTGATAAAGATAACCAGGACGGTAATTCTGTTGATCTCAACCACTTTATCAATAACTGTTGGGATGAAAGGTTAGCGGCAGCATTTTTCAATAAGGTACAAGATACGGCACTAATAGTTAAAAATATAGAAATTCTACTTAAGGAATTATTATCTCATAAAGTTGATGAAGCTAAAACATTTGCAGAGTCTTTGATTTCTTCCCCTTTACCTAGCAGTGGTGAGATAAGAGAAAGAGCGATCGCTGCGGCGCGTGCGCTTATACTATATGCAGAAGATGCAGGATGGCCAACTATTTGGCCGGCTATTCAGCAAGATCCTGAATTTGGTCGAAAAATTATAGAAACTGTATCGTATATTGTTGGGTATGAAGGAAATCTTGAGCAACGTCTTAAAGAAGAAGATGTGGCAAATTTGTATATTTTTATGACTAAGCAATATCCCGACTCTGAGAAGAAAAAGCAAGGCAGTTCTGAAGATAAAAAACTTACAGGGATAGAAGCTTACGCAGTAACAGCAAAAGACAGTATCAAAACGTGGAGAAATTATATTCCACAACGTCTAGAAGAACGGGGTACACCTCAAGCGTGTGAAGCGCTTCGTAAAATTATCCGCGAACTTCCAGAATTAAAAGATCGATTGCAATGGAGATTATTAAAAGCTGAAGCATTAACTCGCCGTCAAACTTGGATACCGCCTCAACCTAAAGAAGTTTTCCAAATGATTAGTGAAAAAAACATAGTTGTAGTGAAAGCAGTAGAGGAGGTAAAACAGAAGCCAACATTAATCAAGCGTTTGAAAGCAGCAGGTCAAGCTTTTACTTTTGAAGCACTTCAGAAAGCTTCAGATCACTGGTTGGTTAGTCCAATTGTGAAGGCAATTGAGGCAGTAATCAAGGGAGAATAAACCAGTCCAGAAAATCTAGTATTTAAGATATAAAATAAATCTTAAAGCGCGTCAAATGCTCAATATTGGTGGGTTACGACGGATAGTTAATGGTTCGAGTTAGTTTGTTAAGTTATCGCCGTCTAACCCACCCTACACAATGGTTTAATATCTTCTTTATAGATACCTCTAAGTAGCTATTTTCTTAAATATAGTAACATAGGCATTTTGCCTGTAACAAGCTAGAAACTTGTGTTACAGTGTTCCAGTAACAAACCAGTAACTTTCAAACTCTTGGGTCTCTAATCAACCAACCAATCACCCCACCGATGATTCCGCTAAAGATTGAACTAACCATAGCAGTCAAAATTATCAAACCAGCTTGCTTCCAATTTTTTACCTCTCCTACTTTTTCGGCTAAATCGGGAATTTTGTCCATAGCAGGTTTCCAAGTGTCTAAACGAGTTTCAATGACAGTCAATCGCGTTTCAATGGCAGTCAATCGTGTACTAACATCTTGTTGAAAAGCGACAATTAGGTCTTTTAGCTCTTTAATGTCTGACTCTGTTACTGTTGCCATCGTGCTATGCTCCTATGAGTTCGAGATAATCATTTAACCAGAACGAGAAGCCAACAAAGTTTTATAAAGGATGTAAAGAACGATTCCTAAAATAACGACAGTTATCAAAGAAGCCACTAATTTGACAATACCGTTCAAAACCGATAAAGTGACCAAAGCACCCACAACAGCAACAAAGACTTTAGTAGGAGTTGGCAAATTTTTAAACCAAAGTGCGCCGCGAGTTAAAAGATTCTCAGCATTTTCATGGGGATTAAACGGTCTAACCGGAGAAGGTTCTACCTCTCGATTCATGTCTGCTTCTAAATCTTTAAGTTTTTGTTCCCAGTCTTGAGGATTTGGTTCGTTCATAGTCATGACAAATCATTGAGGTGTCTTTCTATACCTAGTCTAGTGCAGAAAGGGACTAATTCTCGATGAACGCTTTAGTCTAAGATGGAAGTGTCTACTATTCCCTCTTCCCTCTCTGGGCTAGGTAATTTATTTTGTATGACTATTTAACTGTTTTGAGTTTTAATCGTTCATGACGACTGTTCTCTTTTGGGATATTGACGGAACGCTGCTCAATTCGGGCGGCGCAGGCAGATTTGCTCTCTCCGATGCTGCTAGCGCATTGGTTGACGTTCCCAACGCTCTAGATGGCATTGAGATGGCAGGAATGACTGATTGGGGCATCGCTATCCAAATTCTCAATGCTTTAAACATTCCTGCTGATAAAACGGCAATTACGGCACTTTTGCAGCAATACCTAGATTACTTACCTGCTAGACTTGCCAGTACGTCAGGTTATGTTCTCGGCGGCGTAAAAGAAATTTTAGAACAATTGCAACAACGCCAAGATGTGATATCTCTGTTGCTGACAGGAAACAGCGAAGCGGGAGCGTGGACGAAATTGACACACTACGGATTAGATGACTATTTTAGCGGTGGGGCGTTCTGTCAAGATAGCAGCGATCGCCATGAGATTGCTCGGCAAGCACTTGCCTTAGCTCACCAACAACTAGGAACCGTTTCCCCTGAAAAATGTTACGTTATTGGCGATACGCCTCACGATATTCGCTGCGGACAGGCGATTGGAGCGCGGACGATTGCCATTGCTTCTGGTCGATATTCGGTGACACAGTTAGCATCGCATGATAGTTGGCTGGTATGGGAGGATTTTCCAGAACCTTCCTTTTTTATAGCGCAAATTGGTTTAGAGTGAAAGTCTGTTGCTTAATTTTTAGGGTGTTCTACCAGAAAACATAGCTTTTACTATACTTCTAGGGGAATTTGGTATATTGAAACCATCAGCTTTAGCACGACAAAGATATCTTGAGACAGGCGGCGGTTACGGGTGGCAGATTCCAAGGTTCACCGCTTGGAAGCGATTTTAATGCCTGCCACGTTACTCGAAGATAATACTTACACCTGACAAGTGTATAAGACATAATTCTACAATACTTTTGGCTGAAAACTGTAATGACTTTTAGCAATTATTAATTTATTTTTTAAAGTATAAGTAATAGTGAATCTACGATATCGATTTTCCTTCAAGCCTTTTTAAAAGCGAAGTATCATGAAATTTTCCTTTTCTACTTCGATAATTTTAACCATTCTCATGGGTGGGTCGGGATTGGTTGCCATCAACTCTCACCCAGTCAACGCGCAAGAGTCGTCAACTTGTTTCATGACAACCCAAACAGGTCGAACGGTAGATCTATCAACTATCTGCGGACAGAATTACTCCGAGAAACTGTCTCGGCAAGAAAATCAGGAGAAACAATCACTTTTAGCAATGTGGAGGGGAATGTTACTGTCTTTGGATGGGAAATGGCAACAGGCAGAGCAAGAGTTTCGTCAAGCGATCGTTTTCAATCTTAACTATCCTGATGCTTATTATAACTTAGGAAATGTATTAGTACAGAGAGGACGCTTAGAAGAAGCGATCCGCGCCTATCGTCGAGCGATTGAACTCCAACCACAAGGAGGGATACTCAGTGCTAGTGCCTAAATTTATTATATTTTCTTTCTAGAATGAGGAAAAAAATTCAGGGGGAGGAACTTCTTGCTTTCTGCCAGAATTTTGATTAAGGTTATCGTGTTACAACCGTGTGGTTCTCCCGTACTTGTGGTGATTGGCAGAGGTTATCTAAGAGAGGACGAGCGCAATTCGCCCCTAGGGTAATGTCATTGATTAACCCTTTGAATTTGTTTAACTGCATTACGAATAGAAACTTCCCAAGATTTAGTCGTTCGCTTTTCAGCCGCTTGTTTAATTAAATGAAGTAAAATTCCAAAGCCTCCGGGATTTTTCCTGCTAGCAAAAATTCTTTGAGCATCATTAATTCTTCCATCCCTTAACCCCTCCTTTAATTAAACATTAACTGAATTTATATACGCTACAACTTCACGCGCGATCGCTTCACTACCATCTTTAGCTAGCGTCGTTCCTAAAAGAGGAGGATGGAGATCTTGGCGTAAAAATGACCAATCTCCCGCAAAAAACTCATGATGGTCGATAATTTGATGGTAGGCGTGATTTTGGATGCCTTTTAATAACAGGGGAGCCTCAGCAAAGTCGTCTCGCGTCAGGGAAACCAAAGGAACCTCTAAACGCAGAGCTTCGGCAAAGGTACTATATCCAGGCTTAGAGACAACTCGCCCACACAAAGGCATGAAATCGACGGGACGAAAGTGAGATTCAGAGATTTTGCGTAAATTAGGTAAATTGGGGGCAGAACGATCAAAGGTGATAAATTGCCAGTCGGGAAATTGAGCTAAATTTTCATAGGGAATTTGCGTTAATCCTAAGCCGCCAAAAGTCAGTAAAATGGTTTTTTCAACAGAAACCGTTAGGGCAAATTTATCGCGCAATACGGCTAGAGAATAGCGAGGAGTGCCGCCAGTTAAACCAACATCGGTCATTGAGGGAAATGAATGCATCGATTCTGATAGCGGCAGGCGAAACAAGCGATCGCACTGTTGGTAACATTGTTCTATCCAAAGAGTAATTTCTTGAAACGGTTCTCCCCAAGCTCGATAGATGAAGTCCCAACCAAAATTGCCGACCATCCAGCTAGGAATACCCGCTTTTTTAGCAATTAAAGTAGCTAAAGGAGGAATAT
>JBGTNM010000295.1:0-6835 GCA_041743025.1 Microcystaceae cyanobacterium | reverse complement strand
GATCGCCTGATACGCTATAGTGCAATATGGACGGGTTTAGGAGACAATTCAGTGTTTCGATTAAAGGCGCGATCGCAAGTTTCGGTATTCCTGTGTGTGGCTTTTCTCTTGCTCTTTTTGCTAGGCGGCTGTGGCGATCGCCTGAGCGCATCTGTGCCGCTCGTCAAACCGCCTTCACCCCCCGTCGCTACTGGCAAACTCAGCGAAGTTGCTCCTCCACAGGTCTTGCAAGAACTGCGCCAAGTCCTCGACCAATATCAGCCCCAAGTCAGCATTCTCAGCCCCCGTCCCGACGAGGTAGTTTCCGAGCCTACCGTTGCTGTTAAATTTCAAGTGCGTGACTTGCCCATCTTCCAATCTCCTGACTTAAAATTGGGGCCTCACTTACACCTCCTGCTCGACAATGAATCTTATCAAGCCGTCTACAACCTTGACGAACCTGTTGTTATCGATAACTTATCCCCTGGAACCCACACGCTAAGGGTCTTTGCTTCTCGTCCCTGGCACGAAAGTTTCAAAAATAACGGTGCTTACGCTCAGACGACTTTTCACGTCCTGACTAAAACGGGAGATAACGCTCCCGCGCCCGATCTTCCCCTCCTCACCTACAGTCGCCCCAAAGGAGACTATGGAGCCGAACCGATTTTACTCGATTTTTACCTGACTAATGCTCCTCTCCATGCGATCGCCCAAGAAAATCCCCATGATGACATTGCCGACTGGCGCATTCGGGTGACAATCAACGATGAGAGCTTCTACCTCGATACCTGGCAACCCATTTATCTCAAAGGATTTGCCAAAGGTAGCAATTGGGTGAAGTTAGAATTTCTCGACGAACAAGGCAATCCCATTAATAATGCCTTTAACAACACCGTTCGTTTAATCACCTACACGCCCAACGGACAAGATACCCTGTCTCAACTGGTACGCGGAGAACTGTCTGCTCAGGCAGCGCGTAGTATTGTTGACCCCAACACCAAAACGCAACTGGCTCCCGTCCCGTCTGTTCCTGTCGCGCCAACGCTGGAAACCCCATCTCTGAGCGAATCCCAAACCGAGCAACCGAGTGAGTCCGTTTCCTCACCTTCGCTGGAAATCCCTTCTCCTACCGAGACAGATATTTCGTTACCCGCAGCAGAGACATTCGGCATCGAGCCTGAAGACACCGTAGAAATCGTTCCTGAACCCTCCCCTTCACCAACCGAACCTCAAGCAAGGGAGACCGTTGAGGAAAAACAGGAAGCTTCCAGAGCGATTTAAGGCGCATTTCTCAATATTTTCAAGACCTGAAAGATAGATTTAGTTTCTAAACCCAGAGGATTGTCAGGGAAATCTAAAAATTTATGAATTTGGACTGAAATTTTCTTGAATCTTGCGAGGAACTGAATTATCCTTAAAAGCGTCTAAGGATAATTTATCTACTTGTCAAGATTAAAGTGAGGTTATCGTGTTGAATAAAGCTCAAATTTTCACGGGACTGGCTCTTTCGGTTTCCCTAGCGGCTATAGCAGTTGCTCCCGTTGGTGCACAACAAATTCGTACACAACCACTCTCTGCCAGAGAAAATGTCAATGCCATGAATGGCCATCCGATGCTGACAATGCTTGAAGAACTCGATCCTGAAGCCGTCGTCATTGGCAGAGTCGCAGGCGACGCGGGTGGCATTCTCTCAGTTAAATTTGTCAGCCCCCGTCCCGTCACCGTTAATGACCGTGACTACTACAGCGTTAACCTACCTGCACCGAATTGGCACGTTCAACCAGGAGACGATATCGTTCTGGCTTATAAAGATGGTTCGTGGTTGTATGTCGGTGATGCTGCGTGCCAGATGGCTTGGCTTACCCGCCTGAACCTCAAGGCTGTTCCAGAAGTCACTCCCGTAGCGATTGATTGGGGTGAGGATAAGCCTGTATCACTTCCTCCCCTTCAACCCTCGCAAGCAGTAGAACCAGCATTTGTCCCCGAACCTGTACAAGGTTTGTGGTAGGGTTTCATTTGTGAAATAGACTAAATTGGCTTTTAACGTTTGAGGCGTTGTTCAATCAATGATTGGCAACGCCGTTATTTTGAGGTAAAACTAGGGGAGTGACACAGCTAAAATAGTCTATTAAGCTAATCCACATCAGCTTGATGGTGTTTAAGGGCGAGTTTGCAGGCGAGGGACTATGATTGTTATCAGGTTTTCTAAGAGAGTAAGAAGGATGACTCAGCTACTAGAGGAAGCGATCGCTAAAGTTAGACAACTCTCAGAATCAGAACAAAATCGGATTGCTGCGACGATTATTGACCAACTTGAATCTAGAGAGGATCGTTTTTGGAATGAGTTTGACCAAATTATCGAAGAAGGTCAGATGAGTACGGGAATTTCTGATTTATCCTATCAGCACGATCATTATCTTCATGGGATACCCAAAAGAGAGTCAGAATTGTGATCAAGGTTTTTGTTGATACGGCAGCTTGGATAGCGTTAATTAATGTTGATGATGCTTTTCATCAGCAAGCCAAGCGGGTTAGGATCAATCTTCAACAACAGAAGCTTAAGCTAGTGACGACAGATTTTGTTTTATTGGAAGTTGCTGATGCCCTTGCTTTACCTAAAATTCGTTTTCAAACCATTAGATTTATTAATCGCCTCAAAAATCTGGAAGGTTTACAGATACTTCCTATCAGTCAATCGCTTTTTGATGCAGGATGGGAACTTTATAGTCAGCGTCTTGATAAAGATTGGGGGTTAACGGATTGTATCAGCTTTGTAATTATGCAGCGAGAAGGGATTACATTGGCTTTTACTTGCGATCGTCATTTTGAGCAAGCAGGGTTCACTCGGTTGTTGAATCCATGAATTTAATCCTATGTGTATTGCGATTTCTAACATAGGATGGAAAAATTATTGCAGTAATTTAGTTCTAATAATGATAAAAAACTGTGAGCCTGATTGCACCAAGGTTTTTTATCAAGCTTCTTAGTCAACCCAAATATTTCGGATTGCAACTCGTTGCCCACATAAAATGTCGGAAATACTCCCTTTCCCTTTATAACCATTGCTTCCTTATCAAATCCTATTCCGTATTTTAAGTTCTCTCTATCTTTATTGTCTGACCATCTATATCTAAAAAAATCAAGTGCAAAGGGGGGGGTTTCTGTAAAACATACCATTGGTATGCGATAAGCCTCCTTTTTACAGTGCCTTGGTATTTGTGCAAGTAATCTTCCTTCGTCTTCTCCTGTTTCTTGGTCTTCTAAAATATTTTTAAGGCTTTCTCTGATTGTCATGTGAAATAAATAGGGAGACATATCTGGCTTTTCAACAGAAGTAAGCCTGAAGGTAGGTGTCCAATTATGCGGTATGTCTGGCATAGATAACAGCGAGAGTACGACTACATAATCAGTATGCCCACCTTTATTCCTAAAGCTAACTATTTAATAGAGAATTGGCATGATAAATTAAGAGGGTACTTGAAAATCTTAAGAAAATCATTTTTTTTACAAAAGCAACTGTATAGGCGGCAGCGATATCACAAGCATAGTTGCGCGATTGCTTTACCGCTACTGAATCTTTATTACTAAGCTAATCCACATTTAAGTTGCCTATTATTTGTTCCAAGAGTGCCTTTTGCAAGAATGCCTTTTGCCTGATCTCAACTAGTAGGGGTGTTCTTATGAGATAATTATGGCAAATATCAAGATAAATATGAAAAACGGTCATCTATTAACAAGCAATAAGATAAAATTGAGACACCCTCAGTATCAACTTCCCCTATGAGCCTTCCCCAATTTAGTGAAGCCATCCTACGACGCTACGCTAACGCCAAATCCTTCCAACGAGGCGAAGATTACTATCAACAGGGAGCAGTTGACTCTCTCACCCAGCGCGGACAACTTCTTTTAGCCGCCGTCGAAGGCAATGAAACCTTTCCCTATCATGTCAGCGTCCAATTTGAGGGAGACGAAATCACCTCAGCCAACTGTACCTGCCCTTACGATTTTGATGGTTGGTGCAAGCACATCATCGCTACTCTACTCACTTGCCTGCGTCAGCCCGCTAAAATTGAAGAACGCCCCACCTTAGAACAGCTTTTGGATCGCCTCGATGAAGTGCAAACCCAACGACTGATCCTAGAATTAGTCGCAAAACACCCAGAACTCCTCGACAGAATTGAGCGCCTTGTCAATCGTTTTGCGCCCTCGATAATTCAACCTGAACCCTCAGCGTCGTCGCAACGTCCTAGCATTGATGTAACTCCCTACCGCAGCCAAGTCCGCCGAATTTTACGAGATGCCGTCCGCTATTTAGAAGAAGGCTCAGAAGACGATCCCGTTCCC
The DNA here is from genome assembly GCA_041743025.1 of Microcystaceae cyanobacterium. Lineage (GTDB taxonomy): Bacteria > Cyanobacteriota > Cyanobacteriia > Cyanobacteriales > Microcystaceae > JBGTNM01. The sequence goes on along the minus strand of JBGTNM010000295.1, from coordinate 2,512 downwards.
GAAGAACTCTACGATCTCATTCATGAAGCGCAAGGATTTGCAGAAAGAGGAGAAGGGAACAATGCGATCGCGATTTTAGAAGCCATTACGCAGGCTTGTGCGGAAAATTGGGATGACGTTGAGGAATATGGTGCAGACAATGATGAAGTCGCCCAAACCCTCAATGAAATTTGGACAGAAGCTATCCTAGTCACTGAACTGACTTCCCCCGAAAAAGTCGCTCTCCAAAACAACTTAGAAAGCTGGCAGGATGAATGGAGTGCCGATTTTGCTATGAGTTTAGAGGCATTGCATCAAGGTTGGGACTATCCTCCACTCCAGCAAGTTTTACAAGGAGAAATCACTCAATCAGGAGTCTGGGAAGGAGAAAAACCCTATTATGCTAGTGATTTGGCTTTAACGCGCCTAAAAATTCTAGAAAGCCAGAAAAGATATCCAGAGTATCTCTATTTAGCCCAAGCAGAAGGACGAACAGAACAATATCTGAGCATGCTGGCGCGATTGGATCGCATCGACGCAGTGATGGAAGCCGCCGACAAGCAATTGGCATCAATGGAACAAGCCTTTGCCTTAGCACAAGTGATGTTAGGACAAGGCGCAACTCATGAAGCTCTTCAGATAGCCCAACGGGGATTGATTCTACCTGGCAATTGTGAGTATGGCTTAGCCACTTGGACGAGTAACCTAGCGGAAGACTTAGAGGAAGCAGATATTGCTCTAGCTGCCAAAATTAGGGCATTTCAAGCTAAACCTACTTTCACTGACTATCAAAAAATCGAGGCATTAGCAGGAGAAGATTGGGCAATCCTCAAGGAAGATTTGCTAGACTATCTCCGCAGTTACAGCGATTGGGGCATGAGAATAGAGCAAGCAAAAGTGACTATTTTTCTGCATGAAGGGTTAGTTGATGATGCGATCGCTGTAGCCAACAACCTCAGTTCCTACCAGTCAGATCTTATCCATCAAGTGATGGAAGCAGCCATCTCAAAGCAGCCTGATTGGGTCATTGAAAATGCCAAACGTCGCGCCGAATCTATTATGGATGCCAAGAAAGCGGAGTATTATCACCATGCCGCAGAATGGCTGCAAAAGGCAAAGGCAGCTTACTGTCAAGCAGGAAAACAAGCGGAGTGGTCAGCCTACCGCGCTCAGCTAATGCAATCCCATGCCCGTAAGTATAAAATGATGGGGCTGCTTAAGCAGCGAGAGTTGGATTGATTTAGCACTTGGATCATGAGAACTTGATTAATTCCTCAAGTTTCGCTAAAAGTTTGATTTTAACGGCAAGAATTTCTGAGTCAGCATTCAAAACGAACTCCCAGGCAACATTTACGCTAAAAAGAGGTGTTTGCACTTTCCCATTCACTCGATAGGCAAAATTCTCGGTTTCTGGCGAAAAAACGCTTCCTTGTTCAGGAATAAGCTTCATTCCTGTTGCTTCTCTAGCAAGATAAGTTGCTATAGCGTTGCGTCCAATAAGCGCAGAGTCAAAGGGTGGATACAAAATTCCATCTTCTGCAAATAGCTCAGCAGTAGACTGAAATTGTGCGGCATTGATGGTTGCAAAATAATCAACCAACGTTTTTTGGAAAATGTCTGCAAATTTCAAGTTATCTAGCTCGTCTAGTGAAAAGTCGATTAAAATATTGTTTGTCATTGGGATTTTTCTAGATTTAATCAATTTATTTATTTTACACAAGCAAACAGCATAATTATCGTGTATCTTTAGTCAGAGTATTTCCTCCTTCTTGAGTAGGTTTTTTCTGCTCAATAGGTTTGTTAACTTAAAAGAAGTGAATCGAGGAAATATTTGTGACCTTTACGACCTCTAGTGTAATTTCTCCGTTAGCAGAAGCATTTCAACGTTTAGAAACCGATCAACAGTTAGCCCTTTTTTGGTTTATTTATACCGAAATGGGTGAAGCCATAACCCCTGCTGCGCCTGGTGCTAGCACTGCTTCTCCTGAAATTGCTCAAGGCTTGTTTAATCAAGTTAAAGAGATGTCTCACGAGGAACAGCTACAAGTTCAACGAGATTTAATCACTCGCAAGAATAGTTTAATTGCACGTGAATACGGTGCTCTAAGCGATACTACCAAACTATTATTTTGGTATTTACTCGCTCAGGGAATGGAAAGTTCAGTCATTATTTCTATGCCTGAAAACTATAAACTTTCTTCTCAAGCAGAACAATTGCTGCAACAAATTAGAGGGTTAGAATTTTCTCAACAGATCACTTTATTCCGTGATATGGTTGCTCCGATGGGAGTCGATCCTAACAGTGCTACTCACGATCAAGCAACTGGGTTGTAATCAGGGCTATTTCATTCTACATGGTAGAATGGCTGAGGTAACATAGAAACAAACTAAATAGATGTCTGAAATAGCAATTGTTCAAGTCTTTGAGGGAATACCAGATTATCGTCGCAAGCAGGGAAAAAGACACTCATTACCACTGTGTTTGGCTTTATTTACCTTGGCAGTAGCAGCCGGAAATCAAGGGTTTCTGGCA
>JBGTNM010000294.1:0-16765 GCA_041743025.1 Microcystaceae cyanobacterium | reverse complement strand
TCATCATAATTATGATTATCTGCAATTTCTTTATAGTTTTGACCATTGAACAATCCCTGAACAATATTTTTCTGTAAATCAGTTAAATGTTCATTTGTCTTTGCAAATACTAAATTATCTACAAAATGTAAAAATTCCTTTACATCCATAAAAGTTATATATGATAAAGGTTTGGAGCTATTGTAGCTCAAGTTTATTCAAGAAAATCAGGTTTTTTCAGGGCTTTTCTTAAGACTTTGTTACAAAATATCAAATTAAATCAGGTTTTTTAGAGTGGTTAAACGCCTGAAGCCTTTGCCATGATCGCAAGAGAGCAAACTAGCAAAGACACAAGGATCAATATTTTTTATGTGGGATGTTCTTTTTCAAGCAGCAGCAGAAATATTGGTTGGTGCTGCCGTCGGAGCAGCAGTTGGTTATGGAGTAGCAGCCATTATAGATGCTCTCTCTCAGAAATTTGCTCAAGTTTGGCAAGAATTAGTTGCAACAGCTAAAGTAATTTGGGGTTATGTAGCCGAAGCTACTCAACATTTTTTGGCTTTAGTATCTCAATATTTAGACGAAAACTGGCCAGAAATTACTACTTGGTTACGTCAAGAATTAGGTTATGCGAGTAGTTGGGTAGTGGGTTTATTTATTGAAGGAAATGAAGCATTTTTAGCTTTTGTTGATCCTAATCATCTCCAAGGACAATCAGGAATTATCTCTTTAGGAGTAGTCAAAGATAAGAATGTTCAATTACAAACTATACAAAATCCAATAGTTACTACCATTGCACTAGCCTAAAAGGAAATTTAAGTATTAAGGAAAGATACTGATATGGGTTTATTTACGTGGTTAGGTAGCTTAGTTGATGAGTTGATTGCATGGCTAGGTGAGATATTTGTAGCTTTTATTGAAGCTTTAGCTAGGGTACTTGAAGCGATTTGGTACACTGCTGTTGCGACAGTTTTAATAGCGGCTTTTGGTGCTTTAGCTACTTTATACGTTATTTTTTATGCTGGTGCATTACTCGGTGAAACAATGATGGAAATCTGGGATCCCAGATATTCTAGTAAACAATCACAAGTTTTTAATGGTGAATATGCTGTCAGTGATAAAGTAAGACTCTTTTTTGATGATTTGATTGTAAGAACTCTCTTTCGTAAAAGTCGTTTTATTCCTGACTGTAATTTTCACAGTTTAAAAATTTGGTTGTATGACACAGAAACCTCTAATCAAGAAAGAGGTTATGAAATTCCCGAAATCGATCAACGAGACTTATCTTTTCGTTCAAAAAATCCTGCCTCAAAACTTGAGAAAATTTATATTCTTGACAACGAGTTAGAAGGAGAAAAATATGAGTTATGGAAAAAAGTAGATGCTACAATAGACGCAGCCGGAAAAACGCTTGATACAATAACTCGTATTTTCTGGAATCAAAGTACTCAAAAGCCTCATATTTCTAAAGACTTAATTCATCGCTTAGAACTAATTTGGGATTATGAAATTGCTCCTGTTTTGATTAGAGAATTTGGTCGAAATACTTCTCTTTCCGTAATCTTTTATCAAGGAGATAATTCTGATGAAGTTTTAATGGAAGTTTGGGATCCACGCCATGTTACCAGTAAATCATCACAAGTTTTTACCCTTCGAGGTGTACCTACATCCGAAGTCAAGTATTTTGCCAGACATAGAGATCAAGCACAAGTTTTAAATCTCAATAACTGGATTTAATTCTCATAATTTTTCAACAATATTTCTCTAAAAAAATATGCCAAGATACGATAAAGTCAACGCTTTTTTGGGTGAAAACACTCAAAATAATCGCCCTTATCCTGAATTGAAAACAGTAGAAGCTACACTCTGGTTCAGTAATTGATTTAACTAATTATCTAAGAGAGCCAAAATATACTCTTAATGATGTTATTTTACCTGAAAATACTAAAAAACAAGTTGAGTTAATTCTGGCTGAAATGGAGTATCAGGACTTAATTTATAAAGAATGGGGAATGGCTGAAAAACATAAATTAGATAAAGCTTTATCTATTAATTTTTCTGGTTTACCAGGTACAGGAAAAACGCTAACTGCTGAAGCATTAGCTTCTGAACTAAAATTAAAAATTTTGGATGTTCCTTATGAGCAGATTGAATCAAAATTTGTAGGAGAAACGCCTAAAAATATTAGAGCAGCCTTTGATTTTGCTACAGAAAACAATGCAGTTTTATTTTTTGACGAAGCTGATTCTTTTTTAGGTAAAAGATTAGAAAGTGTTACTCAAGCAACAGATACAGCAGTTAATTTAACTCGCAGTGTAATGATTAAGCAGTTATCAGCTTATCAAGGAATAGTAGTTTTTGCAACTAATTTAATTCGTAATTACGATCCAGCTTTTATTAGTAGAATACGTTGGAAAGTTCAATTTGATTTACCAACAGAAGAAGCAAGAGAATTGATTTGGAAAGTACAAATACCTGATCAACTTCCTTTAGATGATTCTGTTAACTTTGCTGAGTTAGGAAAGCAGTTTGATGAAATATCAGGTAGAGATATTAAAAATGCTGTTTTTCAAGCTGTGGTTGCTGCTGCTAGAGAAGATAAACCTAAACAGGAAAAAAAGGTTACTCAAGAACATTTTAGAACAGCAATAACTGAAGTTATTGAATCAAATAAAGCTGCTTCTCAACAACAGGTAACACTTACTCCTGTTAATGGTAATATTCCCTTACCCATTCTTCCTAATCCTACTACTTAAGTGCGATCGCCGCTCTTGTAAAGCGCAAAAACGTGCGTGTAATGCGCCTTATTTGTTACTCTACCCAATTCTCTAAACTTAAACCTTCAACCCTCAATAAATCACTGTCATTAGAAACCACAGTTAACCCTTTAATCAGTGCAGTAGCAGCAATTAAAATATCTTCTGTTTGTATGGGTAATCCCCTCAATCTAAGGTTAGCATGAATTTCTGCTGCTTTTTCTAAGATAGCTAAATCATCTAATAAAATAATTTGATGATCTTGGCAAAAGTCATTAAACATTTTAATTTTTTGAGTAGCTCTTATTGCTAATAATCCTCTTTTAATCTCAAAATAGCTAATACAACTAATGAATGTATTTTGCTTTCTCGCTTTGACTGTTTCAATCTTTTGGATAATTTGGAAATTTTTCTTAATAGCAAAAGAAACGATATTAGTATCTAATAAATAATCCATTATCGCCTATTTTCATTTACGTTTAATTGATTCATCAAAAATAGCCATCTGTTCGGAGGTTAAATTATCTAACATTCCTGCGATAAGTTCTGTTGACAGAATAGCACTACAATGTTTCTTTAATTCCTGATCCGATAAAGAATTAAATTCCTCAAAAGGTAGATTTTTCTCAAAGAGGTTAGCTAAGTGCTGTACCATTTCTGAATAATTAAGTTCTTCTTTAAATAAAGGACGTTCTTCCATTAAAATAGAAACAATTTGTTCAATTCTTTTCGTTATTGATTCTTTTTTTAGATTAGTTGATAACATGATGCTTACCTCTAGTCAAATGTTAGTAAATTGCCCTTATTGTAGCATTATTTACTTATTCAAAGGATAATTCCTTTTGGCTGATCACACAATCTTGAAGATATAAATTGATTAACTCTTGGTAGGAAACCCCCTTTTCTTGTGCTTTTACCTCAAAATATTCGATTACATCAAGTCCCAAAGATAAGGTAACTTGTTGTTTTAATTGTTTAGCAAAAGGATTCGGGCGACTTTTCATTTTAGAAAGATCATATTCGGGTTTCATAGCTTTATCCTTGATATTGTTTACTTTCGTTTTCAGTAGCTTTTCGGGCTGAAATGATTCTAATCACTGATTCTTGTTCTCGGTAACAATGAACAATAAGTAAGATTCGCATTTTGGAGCTTCTACCAAGCAGTAAGAAGCGTTCTTCTTCGTCAGAATGCGCTTCATCCCAAAATTGTATCGCCTTATCATCATAGAAAACGGATTTAGCTTCTTCAAAAGAGATACCATGCTTTTTTTGATTGATTTGGTTCTTGTGGCTATCCCATTCAAAAATTAAGTTATTCATCCTTACAGTGTGTTCTCGAAGAGATCTGCATGATTGCGGTACGCTGGATGCATTAACCAAGTGTAATCCGCTTTATTTGTTATTTATCGTTTCCCACCATGCTTTTAAATCGCTTTCATTAATCTTTCTTTTGAGATATTCAACTTGCTCTAAATAACTAAGATTTTTCAGGGGAATCCCTCGCCATTAGCGGCGAGAGTGTCAATTAGCTAAAGTTGCGATCGCTCGCAAGTTCTCACTCCGTTTTTCTAAGGTGTCTTTTTCTTGAGGATCTAATTCTCGGAGATAATCTGATATTTCAGAATTAGCCAGACTTTGTAACAAATTTGCGCCAATTTCTCCCAATTTTGAGAAGGGTGCTAATTTGAGAGCTTCTGCTAGGGCATCGTACCAGATTCCCGCTTCAGCATAACGCTCCACTTTCTGATTGCTGCTGCTTGCTTTATCCAAATTCTTTTGCAGTTGCGCTGATGGAGGAACAACCTCTAAATGAGCGCGGTCAAAAAGCGCACTAGAGGGTGAACTAGGGTCACAGATAATGACGACTTGCCAAAAATAGGTTTTGCCAAATTCAAGTCCAGGTTTATTCTTAGACCAAGGTGATAAAATCATCACCCCAGGTGAACTTTGCAAAGAAGTATGATAAACAGCTTGAGGAATGCGCTCAAAGGAAACTTCATAAATAGTGAACTTAATTTCCACTGGTTGAGCGTCGGCAACAAACCAGGCAAACGTCGGATGAGTAGACGTGGTTTGTCCAATAAACTTACGAGACGCTAACACTGTAGGGGGAAGTTCATTGCCGCGACAGCCTCTGGTGGTTCCTGAGTCGGAACGAGTCGTTTTGGGGGCAGGTTTTTGATTAGAAGGCGGTAAATAAGCAGCCAAAACGGCAGAAGTCCCAATCAGCCACAAACTCAAGATACTAATTATTATCTGCCCGATGTAGATGTGCCTACCTAGCCGTCTAAAGTTCAGCATGACTTTACCTCAGTAAAACTCAATAGACGTACCCTAAGAATACTAAATTTTCAGGGTTTAACCTTGCAGTTTTCGGCAAAGATACAACAGATTAAGAAAATTGGCTGAGTAGCGGAAATTGACGGTTTTGCAAAACTTGCGCGTAAAGTTTTTCAAGATGTGTAATATTTTCACTGAGCGTATATAGCTCCAAAACGCGCTGGCGAGCTTTTTGACCGAGTAATTGCGATATTTCAGGATGGTCGCGAAACAGAGGCAGTAGGGTTTTTAATTGCGTAATCACCCCTTGCGTGTTGAGAACGACTCCTGCTCCGTTTTCTAAAACTTCGCCATCTGCCCCCGCATCCGTTGCCATACAAGCGACACCACAAGCCATTGCTTCTAATAAAGACAGCGATAATCCTTCTACCAACGACGGTAAAATGAAGGCATCAGCAGAGCGCAAAATCTCAATACGCTGTTGCTCGTTGGCCACAAATCCCAACCAAATAATGCCATATTCTCGCCCATAGAAGGGTTCTAAGGAAGAGCGCAGCGGCCCGTCTCCGACAATTAATAATTTACATCCTTGCCCCATATCGGCGTGTTTCCAGGCTTTAAACAACGCTTCGAGATTCTTTTCTGGGGCAATGCGTCCCAAATAGACAAAAAGGCGGCTTGCCTGAAAACGCGACTTCAGCGTGGAAAGCCCAGGCGTATATTTTTCTACGTCTACGCCATTGGGAATAACGGCTAGCTTTTGCTTGGGAACTCCTAATTTATTCAGTAAATCGCGCTGTAGCCGAGAAAAGACGACAACCTTATCATAATGAGCCAGAAACGGGGCGTAAAATTGATAGGTAAGAAATTGAGTGCTGGATTTGAGGTTACGCAACTTGCTATCAAAAGGCGGGTGAAACGTTGCTATTAAGGGAAGGTTGAGTTCCTCACAAATTTCGGGGAGTCGGAAGTCTAGGGGAGAAAGGGTGAGCGAGGCATGGACTAAATCGGGTTTGAGTTCTTTGAGCGATTGCGCTAGGATTTTACTCGATCGCGGTGTGGGAATGGTATAAACTTGGGATTTATAGAGAAAAGGCAGAAATACCTCTGGACAATCTGGCCAGTTGCTGCCATCGGCTTCTTCTTGGGCAAAGTGCAGGAAGCTAACCCGATAACCTCGGTCTAGCAGTGCGTTGGTAATTTCTCTGCCGTAGGTGACGTTTCCACAAAACGGGGATTTTTTCCCTAACCAGGCGATGTGCATTCAAGTGTCCGATTTACGCTCAAATTAAGAGGAGAGTCGTCTAGATTCACAATAATTAACATTTAATTATCTGACAACGCTTTCTTCCATTTGTCAAGGAAATTAGGATGTAGGGAGCGATCGCCAGAAATTTATCACTATTGCTATTGCGGAAAAAATAGAGTTGCTGTATGATGATTTTCAGTCAAATTTCTGGAAATACTTCAAATGAAATCAAAGTTCCTCTTCAACTCTATCCTAGCTACTGGAATAGTAGGCGCAGCTACCTTAGTTCCCATTAGCTCTGTTTTAGCAGCCTCCGTAGAAATCGGTTTCGTCATTGATGGTTCGGGAAGTGTTTCTGGTCCTGACTTTGAACTCCAAAAAGATGCCTACGTCAATATCTTTAGTAACAACTTCGCTACTAACTTTCTGTCTGGCTCGGTAGATACTTTATTCGCTTCTTTTTGGCAATTTTCTTCTAGCACCATAGAAGAAGTTAGCTGGACTACGATTACAAATGATATGGAAGCACTAGCTTTTGCTAACCTGATCGATGCCAATACCATTCAGAGTGGGGGCGGCACGGATACAGCAGGAGCGATTAATACTGTAGCTAACTCAATCCTCACTAACGGGATTGATGCTGACAACGAAGTAATTGACCTCTCATCCGATGGTATTCCTAACAGCCAATCTGATGCGCTAATTGCGGCAACTAATGCTCTAGCAAATGGTATTCAGGTTAATACACTTTTTGTGGGAACTATTCCTGCAGGACAAGCTAATCTGGCCGCTATTGCTGCTGCTGGCGGTGGTACCGCTTTTGTTGCCAACAACTTTGCTCAGTACGAAGCCGCATTAATCGAAAAACTTGAAACTGACATTGGTGGTGTACAAACTCCTGAGCCTGCTTCTATCCTCGGTCTGTTGACTGTTGGTCTATTAAGTTTAGGCGTAAGAAGCTTGAAAAAAAGCTAAGAATTCAGAATCCACTAAAAATTTACCTAGTTATTGATTCAATTAATCAATAGCTTTTTGTTTTTTATCAACTCCGTCGGGCTTTGAGCGTTGGGGATCATCTGGCAACCGATTGACGGGTTAAATCTGAGCCTCGATTACGCACCCCCCTTGGTTGACCTCAACACTCGCGGCAATAACGTTCAAGATGATGGCTTTTATTTTAGTGTTGGTTATCGTTTTTGAAAAGGGAATGAGTTTAAAGACTTATTAACGTTACGGCTATATTCCCTGAAAAACAGACATCGACATCAGTTCCCAAAGTGCGATCGCGTTTGGCATATTCCCCTTCATAATAATAAAACTCCCCTTCGACGCGATACGCGACTGGCAACGGCTGGGTACTCGCCGGACAAAAGATAATTTCCGGTTCGGGCGAGCCTTCTGTAAGATGGGGTAGATTGACATTCCAAAAGCTTCCAGGCGTTAGCGGACGGTTCCACAACTCCTCCAACACCCTTGCCGTCCAACAGGTTGCGACCTCCCAATCGACGGTTAAAGGTCGCCGAATCCAATGAGAAATCGCAATCCCTCGGATGCCGTGCATAGCTGCTTCTCGTACCGCCGCCACCGTTCCTGAAATGTAAACATCGACCCCTAAATTTCCTCCAGCATTTATGCCAGAGAGTAACCATTCGACTGCCGGTGCGATTTGGGTAATGGCTAAGCGAGTACAGTCAGCAGGAGTCCCGCCAACGGCGTATTCGGTGTCTGAGCGCTTTTCTAAGTGAATGGGTAAGTGCGTCGTAACGCGATGTCCGCAACCCGATAGCTGTTCAGAGGGGGCAACAACAATGCCTTTTCCTTTAAGTGCTTGCTGCAAGGCAAGAATTCCAGGGGCATCAATGCCGTCGTCATTAGTCAGAATGAAGGTCATATCTTTACTGATCAATTGATGTTGGTTGGGTGAGATGGCAGTCAATGGGGTAAGACAATTCGATGGTCATAGCTTCTTTTTTATTTTTCTTATAACGCTCAATTATTCGTGAATGAATGATTAGTAGACTAATAGAAAAAATAATTAGCAAAAACCACAATATCTGCTCAATTCGATTAAAAATAGATTGATTTAGAGTGGAATTTTTCTGAGTTCTCTGCTGAATAGTACTAGGTGTCTGTATAACTGTATTAGAAACCTTAGAAGCAGCTTCTAGTATATTTGGAGGTTTTTGATGGGTTGATTGTTTACTAATATTAATTTTTCTTAATGCTTGAATAACGTCTTGAGTATTTTTATATCTATCATTGTAATTAGATTCTGTCATTTTATCAATGATTTTTCTTAATTGAGCAGAAATATCGATCTGAGAATCCCAACAAACTTTTCCAAGTGAATCTAAAGTTAATTGATGAGGCTCTAAGCTTGTTAATATTTGTATAGCTATCATCCCCACTGCGTAAATATCACTATTTAATTGAGGATTTCCATTCAATTGTTCTAGGGGTGCATAACCAGGAGTATAGACACGAGTATGAAGTTTATGTTGTAAATTTTCATATGTCATTTTTTTAGATGAACCAAAATCAATTAATACCAACTCACCTGTTTTCCGTCTAATCAAATTACTAGGCTTAATATCTCGATGTATAATATTTTTGCAATGAAGTTTATCAACGATTTCCAATATTTCTCTAATTAATATTTTAATATAATCCTCAGAAACTTGAGTTTTTAATGCATCGCTTAAAAGATTACCTTCGATATACTCTTGAATTAAATAAAATCCTTGGTTATCTTCAAGTAAATTAATAAAATTAGGAATTTGTGGCTCATCACTAAATAACTTAAGCATTGCCACCTCCCGCTCAACCATTTTTTTTAGATCTTCATACTTTAACTGGTTAGATGAATCAGAAGAACTGACTTTCAAAAATTTTAAAACATACTGATTGTCGGCATTTCCTAAATCTTGGACAAGATAAGTGAATGCAAATCCGCCTTCTGCCAATGGTTTGATGATTTTATAATGTTGCTCAAGAACTTTACTAAAAATTATCATAAGATTTCATGCCTACTATTTTATGCTACTTGTCATTTTAAATACACAGGTGTTATAGTAATTATAGCTAATTTCAACCCATTTACTATTTTTACAAAAATATGTCTGCAATCTTGTCCTTGATCGTAGCTTTTCTGTTCGTTATTATTGCTTTTATTTTAATGATTCGCGGTATCTTAACCAGGCAAAATCTTATTAATCAATGTCGATCTTTGATAATAAACCTAAAAAATAAGTTGAACTTAGAAGTTAGAAAAATTCCAGAGAATCAGATAGAAAACATTAATTCTTTTAGTCTTATCGAACAAGTTTGGAGTGGCAATCAAGAGTTAGTTAATTGGGAAAAACAAAGAAGGTACTATCAAGGCTTGCCCAATTTATTGTTGTCTATTGGTTTACTGGGAACGTTTTTAGGAATTTCTGTTAATCTATTTCTTTTGAGCCAGAATACATCCGGAGAAATTGAAATACAAAAAGCATTATCTGACATCATTGGATCAATGGCAATTGCCTTTGGTAGCAGTTTAGCCGCTTTGTTATTTAGTGTCATTTTACAACGCTTTTTTCCTGCTTATATTCTAGATATTTCCAAAGATACTCTTATTAATAATTTAGAATATTACTTAGACAGTGAACATCTGCCAAAACTTATCGAAAAGAAAACTCTAAAGGATAAAATAGATATATTAATTGAAACCATCGGAGAATACTCCAACAACATGAATAATCTTTTGGTAGAATTTCCAGAAACGATTGAAAGATTACATCGAGCTAGCAACGTTACAGCCGATAGACTCGAAACAAGTTCTGAGAAATTTCAATCGAGAGTTATTCAATCATCAGATAGCCTTCAAAGAAGTGCAAATACTTTGGAAACTGCTAGTCAAACCTTGGTCAGCGTTACTCATGAGTTTTCTCAAATGACCAGAACTCTAACAGAAAGTATTGATGAAATCAAGCAAGCAACTCAAGCGATTAATCATAGCAATAATACCTTGCAAGCTTCTGCCAATCAACTACAGGAAACTCAACAGTCTTTACGTCAGCAAACCTCAACTATTCAAGAATATATTACAGATAATCAACGAACTTTTGCAAAAGCTACAAATATTTTAAGCAATACAGGCAATAAACTTGATCTGGTTTCAACTGATCTTCAAAACAATATGTCTAATCTTGTCAGTTCAGTCAATCAATTAGAAGATACTCATCAGTCTTTACGTCAGCAAGCTTCAGCTATTCAAGAGTATATTCAAGACAATCAACAAGTTTTTACGACAGCCACTAATATTTTAAGCCATACAGGTAGTCAAGTTAATGCTGTTTCAAACGCCCTGCAAAATAATATGTCTAATTTTACTGCTTCAGTTAATCAGCAAACAAGCGATTTTCAAAATCAAATGTCCCAAAGTGTTAACCAATTTGCTGAAACTTTATCAAGAGAATCAACAGTCATGAATAATTATTGTCAAAGTGTGCAGAATTTGACGAGACAAATGGAGACTCAAAATCGCAATTTAGAAAAATTAATTCAAAAAAATAGAAATTGATTGACACAAAAAAATGAACAGAAGAAGAAAAATAGTCTCTGAATCTGAGAGCCTTAGCATTTGGACAGCTTACACCGATCTTATGTCTAATGCGTTTATGGTTATTACTTTATTACTATTATTGGTAGTGGCAAAATATTTGCCTTCTACTCAAAAAGATAAAAATAAAACTAACGAACTACCGAATAATTCCACTGAATTGACTGAAGCCCAAGGTTATACATTTGAGTCTGGCAAGGCAACATTAGGAGGTAAATTAAAGTCTTATCTCCGTGATGATAAAAATGAATCAGGGGTGTTATTCAAAATTCAAAAATACCCTAAAATAAATGTTATTGAAGTGATTGGACATACTGATTATGTTCCCGTTGCTACAGGTCAATGTTATCAAGGAAATTCTAAACACCTCGATCAAAGACTCGAACCGGTTGTCACTAATCCAAAAAAAGATATTTCAACTGAATTGTGTGCGAGTTCTAACACAGATTTAGGATTAATGCGGGCTTTAGCAGTGATTAGAGAACTACAAAAAGTTACTGGTAACGATCCTAGTTTAAAACATTTACAATTTCGTGCTTACTCTGCGGGACAGCTTTTATTACCTAACAATAAAGGATTTGCTTCGCCTCCGCTTAACCGTAAATCCCAAACAGGAGATCCCAGTCGTCGCCGTATTGAAATCCGCTTTACTAAAAATCAATAATCATTAATGGATAGCAGCTTAATTTTCTTTGTTATAAAGATTCAAAAATTAGTCTCGATTGGGACTCGATAAAACAAATTTTAAAACGACTAAAAACATCCATTCTTCCTAGAATATTAAAATTAATTCCTAACTTATCAGTAAATCCAACTTGGCAAATAAACCTTTCAGTTCCCAACTGAATTTCCAGAGAATTCAAATAAATATATATTAAACTTCCGTTACCAACTCGAATAGGCAACGGTCTACTTTGAAGGTAATTAAGCCCAGTTTCTTGAGCAATCCTAGCATGAATAATTGTATAAGTTGCTCCAGAGTCAACATAAAAATTGAGAGGTCGCCAAAACTTACCTAGCTTGACCCCTAGAGGAATAATAGGCTCTAAACGTTCACCGATACGTTGATAGGGGAAATAAATTAAACTCATGACTGCTTAGATTAAAAGTCCCTGCGCTTTATCTGGGTCAGGAACTTCAATCACTAGAGGCATCCAATCTTGATTAGATTTTTCAAAAAGAGCATAAACTTCTTGATAAGAGTCACCGACAGCGACTACTGCACCCTCCTGAATAGCGACAACTTTACCTGAATAGTGAGCAATTAAATCATTCATATTTTCACTTAACCACTTGCTATAATTTTGTAAAATTTTTGCACCTTCTTCTTGTGTTATTTGTTTCATGATTTTAGGCTTTAAATTAAATTGATGATATTATCGTTCTCCTAATCCTGCTGCTTTCTCAGCGCCTCAATAATTGTTGTATTCGCTTTAGGAAAAGGAAATTGGTCAATTTCCTTGAGCGTTACCCAACGTACTTCGTCACACTCAATTGGACGCGGTTCTCCTGACAAATAGCGACAAGTATGAACGTATAAAGTCACGCGAAAGTGAGTGTAGGCGTGATCGATAGTAATAAGATGTTCACCGACTTCGATTTCGATGCCAATTTCTTCTAGGATTTCTCGCTTGATGCAATCTTCTACCGACTCGTTGACCTCAATTTTACCGCCTGGAAATTCCCATAAACCACCCAGCAAACCATTGACCGGACGGCGATCAATGAGGATTTGTCCAGCATCATTAAAAATAGCGGCAACGCCAATGCGTTTGTGCGGCAAAGGGGTCGAATTTTCGCGCATGGGAAGTTGAGATTGTATTCCTTTATTGTACGCCTGACAGGGCGATCGCCAAGGACACAGCAAGCAACTGGGGTTACTGCGGGTGCAGACAGTCGCCCCCAAATCCATCAAGGCTTGATTGAAGTCTCCCGGATGTTGAGGGTCGAGTAACGTATCCGACAATTGCCATAAATCCTCAAGCACTTGGTTGGGAGGGACACTCAAGGCAACTAAACGAGAGAGAACTCGCTTGACGTTGCCATCAAGAATGGAAACAGGTTGCTCAAAGGCCGCGCTGAGGATGCCGCCAGCCGTTGAGCGTCCAATACCAGAAAGTTGGAGCATGTCTGCTAAATTCTGCGGAAAACGACCCTGATAATCGCCTACAATGACTTGCGCTGCTTTGTGGAGGTTTCTAGCGCGAGCGTAGTAACCCAATCCTTCCCAAGCTTTGAGAACGCTTTGTAAGTCTGCTGCCGCTAACGCTTCTAGGGTGGGAAATTGGGCTAGCCAGCGATGGTAATAGGGGATGACCGTTTTGACCTGGGTTTGTTGCAGCATGATCTCAGAAACCCAGATGGCATAAGGATCGCGGGTTTGCCGCCAAGGGAGAGCGCGGCCTTGATGGCAGTACCAAGCTAGAAGCGATCGCCGCAGGGTTACAATCGTTGAAACTGGCAACTGACCCATTGCCGCTCATTGTTCATTGAAATTACCCTTCGCCACTGCTGCTAACCTCTTGAAAAGCTTTTTCAAAGTGCATTCTTTGTTCTGCATTTCGCAGGAAATAGCCACTGACCATCGCTGAGGCTAACAGCCGTCCCAAATTCTCCCGATTGGTGCTAATCTCCACATCAAAATGTTCGGAGGGAAGAGTGCCTAGCATACCGATAATGTTGCGTTCTATCACCTGAAACACGTCTGGTGATTCGGGTCTAGACAACTGGGCAATCGTTTCTGGACTGAGGGATTGAACGTATTGCCACAAATTTTCTCCCGTTTCAGGATTGCGCTCAAAAAATTGTTGGGTACGGTTTAATTCAGGATTCACGGCTTTTCTCCTTTTGAGTTTTGCCAAGGTATCTGTAAAAGCTCGGTTACAAGCTCTCATCTTACCTAGTGATTATCTTTCCTCTCCACCTTAACAAGATATTGCCCAATGTAAAGGTCGGCAGAACCGAACCAATGCGATCGCATTCTCCGACCCTTGACCGCAAAAATCCCTCAACTTGCCAAATATTCCCGAATCTTGCCTTTGCGTTTTCGCAGTTTGGAAAGGGCTTCTCGTTCGATTTGCCTAACCCTTTCGCGACTGATGTTGAGCAAGTTGCCGATTTTGGCCAGGGTTAACGGTTGTCCGTCAGCCAGTCCAAACCGTAATGCTAGCACCTCGCGCTGTTGGGGAGTCAAGTCTTCCATCAACTTTTCTAAATCGACTTGTAAAGAAGAACGGGTCGTAAAATCTTCAGGCGAAGGGCCAGTATCTTCTAGTAAATCCCCCAACTCGGTATCTTGATTATCACCGACTCGCAAATCGAGTGAAAGCGGTTGACGGGCGCGTTCGAGATAATCTCGCACCTGTCGGGGGGTCAGTTCGAGTTCGTCAGCAAGTTCAGCAATGGTGGCGGCCCGACCCTTTTCTTGAGCGAGTTGGCGTTGAGCTTTTTTGATTTTATTAAGTTTTTCGGTAATGTGAATGGGGAGGCGGATGGTGCGACTTTTTTCGGCGATGGCGCGGGTAATGGCTTGGCGAATCCACCAGTAAGCGTAGGTCGAGAAGCGATAGCCCTTGGTCGGGTCAAATTTTTCTACCCCTCGCTGCATCCCAATGGTGCCTTCCTGAATCAAATCTAGCAGGTCTAGGTTTCGTTTGAGGTATTTTTTGGCGACAGACACGACCAAGCGCAGGTTAGCTTCGACCATTTTCCGCTTAGCAACTTCTCCGCCGGCGATCGCTTTGTGCAGTTCATCCTCGGTTATTCTCGCCATCTGCGCCCATTGGGCATCGCTGGGATCTTGGCCCAGTCTTGACTTTAAAAACTCTCGTATTTCCTCAAGGGCAACTACTCGCTGCACCTGTTTGGCATAGAGAATTTCTTCTTCATGGGTCAAGAGAGGAACGCGCCCAATTTCTCGCAGGTAGGCGCGGACGGGATCGGGAGAATGACTAGAAATCTTCATGACAAAAAGTGCTGTTAATCGTTCAATTTAGATTGAGGGAGAAAATAAAGGCTAGAAACGAGTGAGGATGTCTAGAGGAGAGTCAGCGGTACTCCGCCTTGAGAAGGCGGGGCCTGCGATGACTTCGTGAAATAGATTTACAACTTTTTCTGGGCACATTTGCCCTCTAAAAACGGGAGAACACAACAAAAATACGAAATCTATGGATGTTTTGGGGTTAGCTATTGATTGAGAGTAAAGTTAATTAAATTTTGTTCCTTAACAATACTACATTACTTCGTTAACTTTTGTAAAGTTACTTTTTAGAAGTCTATCTATAGGAGTAAGCACTTATTTGTACAGATTACTCAGATTGACAAAAAAAAATGCATCCTAGAAAACAAAAGTTAAAAAACTTTTCAGTAGGGTGATGAACGCCAACAACTAAAGAATAATAGGGTAATCAATCGGGAAACCATTGAAAATGCAAATGCACGACTCCGCAGGAAGATTTCAGGGAGCAGGCGGACTACCATTGTACTATCAAAATTGGTATCTTGCTTGTTCCCCCAAAGCAACCATTATGATGATTCACGGATTAGGGAGTCACTGCGGTTGGTTTGACAAGCTAGCTCGAAAGCTTATTGAGCAAGAGTATGTCACCATTGATTATATATTATCCTATTCAACGACAATAGCTAGGGCGATCGCGCTGGCTCCTGCTTTGGAACAAGTGGACGTACCGAGGTGGAAGCTGTTAGCGGGAAAGATGCTCTCGTGGGTCTATCCTCAGTTTACACTGAACACAGGTATCGATTTAGACACCGGAATTCGCGATCGCGCCCTATTAGAGGCTTCCTTTACTTATGTTACTCGGCGGGCGCGATCGGGTAACGGAACCCAAAGGAAGCAAACAATTTTTTGCCCAAGTTCCTTCAATTGACAAAGTATTAATTGAATACGCTGATGGTTATCACGAGTTACATACTGATGCCAATTGCCAACAAGTAATCGTTGATATAATTAATTGGTTGAACTGTCATTGTCCCCCTACTCATCAATCACCCACTTTCAACTAATATCACTGGATCTGTGTCTCATGATGAACTCACCAGATGAACCTCGCCAGCCTTTAACTTCTAAAGATCAATCTCTGATAGATTCGCTCTTGGCACAAACCCATCTTCTTAAGCAATTTCATGATTCATGCGATCGCTCTGTGCAAAGAGTATTATCGCTTTGCGAATGGACAATTAGACCTGACGATGACAACGCTCCTTTGTTAGAAATTAATTGTTTTAGTTATGGTTCGTGGCGGCAAATACTAGAAAAAAATCTCGAAATAACCACCCGATTGCGCCAGGCAGTTGGTGCAACAGCAAATGTTACGGTTCGCTGTCACAAACCCGTTCCCAAAATCCGCTATGTGGGTTATTTTTTCAATACCTACCGAGACAACTAATAAATGCTGGGATTCTTGGCGACGAGATTGGGCTTTTAATCGTCTTAATTTCGATACTCCCGCTACAATTAGGAATAGAGTAACGCTCTGCTTCATAAACCTCAATTAGTGCCACTAACGTATCCAGTAAATTATAAAGAGGGTGATATTCATTTGTGCCAATTTCATCAACTAAATGGTTTAATCGCTCAACTGCTTGCTCATACTCTTCCTCATTGCGAATTGTTAGCAGGGGCGCGACAGCACAGATGATGAATATTAATATTTGGGGGCAGTGGGGTTAACTTTTCCATGTGTCCTTATTGTATTGTGAATGGGTTAAGGTATAACGAATATAAACTTTCTGACGGTTGGCTCTCCCGTACTCTTGGGGATAATAAAATCTTATTAATTGACGTAGGATGGGTTAGACGGCAATAAGCATTCAAATCTTAACCTGAAATCATCAATCCGTCGTAACCCATCTTTCAGGAATTTGTATCCTACTACACAT
>JBGTNM010000293.1:0-6411 GCA_041743025.1 Microcystaceae cyanobacterium | reverse complement strand
ACTGCTAGAAACGAGCAGAAGAAACAATTTGAGGTTCATCTCAACAAGAGTGCGATCGAGGACAAACGGGAGAAACCTTCTCTCAAAGAGAGATGGCAGGAAAAATCCCTAAAAAAACTTAATATCCGGCGAAATGAAGAGAGAAAACGCCGTTACGTTGCGGGGGAATCCCAAGATGGTGGTGGTGGGGAAATTATTATTATCTTACCAGAAACTGGGTGATGTATCCAAAATGTGGGTAAGCCGATTTGATAAACTGCTCGGTTAAGGAAGTGGTTAAGGGTTTGAGGTCGGTCATCTCCACATTTGATACATACCCTGTTTGGGTAATCCATAATAATAACAGGTAGTTTTCAAAAAGAGACTGACTTAAATCACCATGAAAACCGTTAAACTGAGTGAACTGGAAAAACTGGCTCTCTTGGCAGGAAAAGAATCGTTATCGGTAGAACATAAGGGGAAATTAATCGGTTATTATTACCCAGTTGTTGACCAACAAGAAGTTGACCGAGCGGCTTTTGAACTGGAAAAAGCCCTCGAACAAGTTAGGGCAGAAACGGGATGGAATGAAGATGAGCTAGTTCAAGAAATGACTAAACCGTTAGAAGAATAAATGATGCGTTTAGTTGTTGATGCTAATATTTTGGTGGCCGAACTGTCAAGGAAAAGAGGAATCCGTTTAGTCCGCTTACCCCAACTGGAACTTTATCTGGCTGAACGCATTAAAAATGAGGTGGAATATGAATTAAGGAAACGAGTGGGGTTAATCATCGCTCAAGGAAGACTTAGCCAAACAGCCGGGGAAAGTCAACTTGAAAGTTCATTTCAATTAATCGAGGCTAAAATTCGGACTGTTCCCTCTAGCTTTTATTCTTCTCTAGAAACGGAAGCGAGAAAGCGTATTCCTAGAGATCCGAATGACTGGGAAACTGTGGCTTTATCGATGGCGATGGAAGCGGCAATTTGGACGGAAGATCGCGACTTTTTTGGCTGTGGCTGCCCAACGTGGACAACGGAAACTTTATTATTACAATTTCCTCTCAATCCAAGGGGACAATAATGCTCAATCATGGCCAAATAAAATACAGAGGCGATCGCTAGAAGGGTAAGCCGATTTGATAAACTGAGCGGTTAAAAAGGAATCCAATCGATAATATTAATCCATTCTTCTGCTTCACTGGTTTCCCAAATGAGGATTAATTCTTCTGCCAGGTTTCCCATTGTTGTTGTGGGACGCACCCAAAAGAGTCCCCAAAATGGTTGATGGGTTTGCCAATATTTTTCTAAATGTTCTGGCATACTGGTAATTTAATCTTAGTACAGCAATTTTGAGTCGGGGGGATAAGTTTTCATCAAGAAGATACTTGATTTTCATACGTTTAAGGAATCTTGTCGCTGTTGTTTAATTCTTCTCATTTTTTCGCGTTGGGGAGAGGGCTGTTTTAGGGATTCTTGATAGCGGGTTTCTTGCCAGTTTTGGAGACGGCGTAAATAAGCATCCATCTCTTTTTGGTGATGGAGATAATAGGTAATAGGTAATAGTGGCGTAGATTTTCTCTAAGCTTAAGTCAGGATAGATCGCTTTTATTTCTTCTGGGGTATAGCCTTCAAGGAAATAGAATAATACATGGTCAATGCCAAGGCGATGACCTTTAATTCTAATGTCATCTTCGGACAAGAATACAAAATAATCTTCGAGTTGCATCCCTAATTTCCTCCTTTGGGAAAAGCTTATTGATTGGGTTTTTCAAAAGGAGCCGTCTGGTAGCTTTGGAAAACGTATTCTCTGCCGTTATAGCAATACTGGGAAACCACGACACCCTTGATGCCATTGCCCGGAATTTTGAAAAACTCTCTGCGATCGCCATCGAATCCACTGAGCTTAAAACAACTTGGCAACCCTTGAAAGGGAATGGTAGAAACTTGGACAAATTTGCCCTCATCAACTTGCTTCCAAACAACTTCGTGGAAAACTTGACGGTATTTGCCATTTTCTTCAGCGAAAACAAAATAGCTACAGCCTCCACTCGCGTTACAAAGAGGTTGATATAGCTGACGCAACTGGAGAGTAACACAGCCATTTTCAGGACAATCAATGAACGGATAAATAAAATACAGCGTTTTCTGCCCCAAAGCTTGAATTTTAAGGACGCGAAACCGTTTGGGATCTCCTATCCATTCTTGGTCTATGTTCTCTTTCCTAAATTGGTCGAGTAAAGCTTGAGGAGCGGCATTAGCCCCGTAATCCCAATGGGATTGGGCTTTAAAAGCGGGTTCTTCTCCTTGCGCTAACTGGCAAGATTGAAGGCAAAAACCAAGAATAAAGGACAAGAAAAATTGACGATTAACGTTCATCTCACTTCTCGCTTGAAGAATTAAGTTCATCCCAGCTATTAACAACAACATAATGTTCGGGCAATTTAAGGTTCAATTGTTGGTAAGCCCAAACATCCTCTGGAAAAAAGACCCAAGGGCCATCACCCGCGTCACTTACCTCTAATTCCCAGGGGACTTGTTCATATTTTTCTCTGCCCCCTGCCAAAGCGATGTTTCGTTTTGTAAAATCCAGAGCCAATTGATTAGCAATGGCTTCAGGCAAAAACTTTCGTTTAGAAAAATTAAGCGAATCCCATCCATGTGGAATTCTAATCAGGCATCCCAGGCGATCAAGTTGAATGACGGTATTAGAGTCCAAATGTTCAGTTTTATCTTCAAAGATTCCATCAATCTCTTCTTTGATAGCCAATTGATAGTAACTAACTCCGTTATGTTTAATCTGAGCGTCTAAAGAAACGGACTTGATAGTTTTTCCTTGGGGCAAGCAAGGAAGAAGTTCTTTGGGAAAATCAGAATTTGATGCCGCTACTGGAATAAAATTAGAAATTCCCATTAAACTAAAACTCACGAAAAAGAGCTTAAAAATTTTGAACATTTTACTCCCTCAAATATTGTTTGGGATTGACGGCGGTGGTTCCGCCATTAACGCGCACTTCAAAATGGAGGTGAGGGCCCGTCGAAACCCCAGTTGACCCAACAGCCCCAAGCACAACACCTTTTTCAACAACTTGATTCTTTTTGACGTTAATTCTGCTTAAATGAGCGTAGCGAGTGATCCAGCCGTTACAGTGCTTGATATCAACCGTCTGGCCGTATCCCCCTTTATGACTAGCACGAACAACTTGACCAGTTGCGGCTGCCCAGACAGGTGTTCCGGTCGGCGCACCATAATCTTGTCCTTCATGAAGCTGTCTCCGTTTTTTGATGGGATGGAAGCGCCACCCAAACGGAGAGGTTTCGACTCCCCGAACCGGAACTTTTAGGCTCAAAACACCGGAAGAAGGACACTTGCCGATCGCCGCTCCTCCCCCTGTCTGAACTTGGGCATAATCGGGAGACTGAGCGCAAGCAAGCACTGTTTGAGGCTGCTCCTGCTTGTAGTAGCTAACGACATCATTAGCGTAAGCGTTATTAATACTTCCTTGAAAATTTGGCCCAACATAATGCCAAGTAGCCACCTGAGCGATAACGGCATCCCCTCTACGTCCTAGACGAATAGCCGCATTGACCAAGTTACGAAAGTCCTGAGAGCGCAAGCGCTCTTGAGCGGCAGGGGGAAAATATTTCTTGATCGCCGCCTTTAAGCGAGGGTCGCCACCTAGATGATTGTAGTAACCATTCGCCGCATTGTTCAAGATCTGCCGACCTTCAGCATCCACCTGAAAATAGGGGACGACATCTTCACGATAGGTCATGTATTGATACTTGCCCAGAGCGTGTCCTCGTTCTCGGCCGTTAAGATTAACGTAAGTCCCGACAGCATAATAGTCACCGCCGCCATTGGACTGACCGCCGCTTTCCTTGCGAGCGATCGCTCTTTGCAGGGCATTCATGCTCACATCACCCACGCTCGTACAGTCGGAAACATCACTGCCTTGACTGTTCGAGCCAGATGAGCCGTTTTGCAGGGTCGCGTACTTCTCGATCTGAGTGTAAACTTCAGGAGCCACCTTCGAGATACTTTTTAATAATTCCTGTTGTGACGCTGATAAACCACTACCGCCACTAATCCCACCTGACTGTCCCCAGTTCCCGAAATAGTCAAGTCCCAAGATAATGTAACCTCCTTCATAGACGGGGAGGAACGGTGCAGGGCCGATCACGTAAGGGGTACAGTGCTGGATACCCCACCAGAAACAAACCCGACCATTGATGCCCAGATCGGCTCGACCATCGCTCTCGCTGGTATTGGTGATCACGACCTTGAAAAAATTACTGGCGGGGTGGCGCCCAGTCGGTTCAGGAATTCCAGTGAACATCCCCGTCCCCCCTGGAACCCAAGGGGTGTGGTAGCCATCGAACCAAGCTTTCCCATGAACCCCGAACAAGGGGATCTTGAGTCCAAAGATGTCGGTCAGCTCGATGTAAGGGCAACTATTCGTTCCGCAAACCACCGCGTACCCCGCCACGTTACTCCCCGATACACTCTTGCGCCCTGCCTGCTGCTGATTTCCCTCCTTGTGTCCGTAGACGACATCAACACGAGCGATCGGCACCCAGTTCAGGTTGAGATACTCTGCATACTCCATCGCCTTGTTATAGTATTCCCCGAGCGTGGAGACATACTTTTGAAAAGGAGTAGTCGCTAAATTGGGGATATCGGTCACTTTCGCCTGCTCGAAGCTTTTGAAATCGCTGAAGCTGGCATCTTTAAGTCCAGGGATCTCGTCAACGGTGTAGGAAGAGAAATCAAAATTATCAAAAGTCAGGTTATTGAATCTGTTGTTCTTGGCAAAACGACTAATGGTCTGCCCACCCACCCAAGCTACCGTCAGCTCGTCAGAACCTAACTTCTGCCTTGCCCAATCGAAGATGGGACGTACATCCCTAACTTTTAAATTTCCCGTGATGGGCAGCGCATCAACCAGATCTTCTAAATTTCCCTTAAACGGCAACTTGTAATGACTGAGCGCGGTCTGCCCGACATCGGCAACAACTTGTCCTGGTGGTGCATTCGCTTCGGCAACGGTCGTCAGTGACCAATTGGCTAGAGTCGAATGGGTACTGAGATCGCTAACATTCATCAAACTCGCCACCGAATCCCCTGCCTTCCACGAGAAGGAAGGATCGTAGCCTAACTGTGAGGTCATTTGTCGGTACTGTTCGGGACTGAGGTAATCAGCGACGTTCATCGCTCCATCCGACTGAAGCGTACCAAAATCAGCGAAGGAAAGTTTCGACAAATTGATGATCGCCGCGTTCTGCAATATTTCATCAAGTGAAGCATCCCCTAATGATGAAACGTTATTAGGAACTTCTACATGGGGTTCTGCCCCCTCGATCTGACCCGGAGTCAGAGGCTCGTAACCACCATCGTCAGCCGAAAGAGAGCGATCGCTCAGTCCCACTAAGAGTGCCATTAAAAGAACTAAAAATAAACTAACGAGTCTCCAAACCTGTTTTTTCCAATAGCGCATCGTTTTCTTCGTCAACCGTTGTGGGAGTGGCTGGAGTGGCTGGAGTGGCTAGAGGCTGAGATGCCCTCCCCATCTGAGCCAATTTTTCGAGAAATTCGAGCGAAACGCCCCCCAGAGAGGCGGCTTGTGGGAGAGATTGCCCACGAGCGATCGCGCTCAGTACCCCCTCAACGCGGCGCACTAAAACTTGATTGCCCTGCTCGGTTGAAATGAGTCCTTGAGACTGAGCCGCTTGCACTCCCGCTCTTACTTCGCGCTCCCAATCCAGGGGCAAAAGGGTCTTTTTAGGAGCCTGAGCAACCGTCACGCCGTAATAAGTCGGCTCCCCCTCACCGTAATGGAGGACAAATTGATAGCGATCGCTCGTCTTCACGACAGTAAGCAGAGTTTGGGAAGTAGCAGGCAGTACGGTAAAATCAATCGGGTTGATGCGCCGCAAATGAATAATACAAGCTCGTTTCGAGCCGAGCGGCGCATTAAAATCGACCGTGATCTTCGAGGGGTCATCTAACCAAACTTTCTGAATAGACGCGCCCACCGGACAGAGATTAAGGTTGAGTCCCGAACCGCGCCAGAGCGTCAGTCTCGGCAAGCTTCCCTGCTCGCCCCTCACCTGAGCAGGCGAGAGAGTGAGGATATCGCCCCCTAGAGCCGGAAAAGCGAGATTTAAAAGTCCCAAAGCCAGGATTATTGGTTTCACTGGTAAATTTTCACCCCCTCACGCACAATTAATTCCACCTCCGTTCCTGCCGGAATTTGCCAGATAGTAGCCGAGCGAAGACGACTTTGGACGGCGTAGGGATCTTGCCGTTGTTGAAAGTGCTGCTCATAAAGATTCTCAAAGCGGTCTAATTGATAGGCATCGCGGTAGAAGCCATCGCCGTTCCCGCCCCCACCCAACAGAGGAGTGACCACGCCCAAAACATCCAGCGTCAGC